>NZBI01000015.1 GCA_002687825.1 Nanobdellota archaeon | reverse complement strand
ATTTCCATTCATACGTATCGGAAACTCTTTGTTTGTGTCAATACTAACTGCCATATTTTTATTATCACTACATGGCAAGTAAAAAATTAATACATCATTTAATGCCATTTTCTCTAATTTTTGAAATATTAATTCTATTTCCCACTTATAACACTCACTACAATAAATATCAAAACCTTCTTCGGTAATATCTACCATTGTACCATATTCTTGTGATTTACCACAAGAACAACAAATGTCATATGTCATTATATGTTCTCCTCTTTATTTTTCAAGTTGTTTGAATGTGCTTTATTGAGTTGCATAAATGAATAATCTAAATCTTCTAAACATTTTTCCCAATTTTCTTCAGTCGCTTTATTTAAATCTTCATCACAAATGGTTTGGTTTCTGGAATCAGCAAAATAAGTGTTAAGCGATTCAATAATATCAATAATAGTTCCTATGCAAAATATTCCATCTTCGTCATATACCTTATACACAGGGGGAAAGTGCTTAAAGTGTAACATCATTTTCTGCCACTTTTCACTTATTTTAGTATCAAGATATTTTTCATATTCTGTTGCCCTTCCAGAATTATCAATATGAGTATCGCTTTGTACTCTAATTACCCTTTCTCCATTTCCAATAGTTTTATAACCTTCATCTTCTTCTTCGTCAGCAACTTCAAAACTAGGCAATTCTAATGTACCTATTGTATTACCGAAATAATCCTCAAGTTTTATTTGCACATTACACCTTCCTCTCTATTCTGTTAGTGATTTTTTTAATACCAAATCACCATTGAATATACTAATTTTATTAAAATAATTTTCCCTTATATCCTCAACAAATTTAAGCATAGTTTCTATATCAGCAAAATTTCCATTCTGGATTTCTTGTAATTGACTATGAATCCATTCTAATTTATCATATTCCTTCATTTTCTTTCCTTTCTTTCCTTTCTTTTTCTTTTGAAATTTTTATGTAAATGTTCTTTCTTAAATTTTATCTTGCCATTCTCATCATGGGTATCACTAAAGATATAATCGTTACCAAATCTGTTCGCCTCTTGCCAAAGTATTTCAGTATCGTTAATCTGTTCGAGTTCGTTAGTATGACTTGTTTCCTCTCTATCATAATCATAATGATTAATTCTAGTTTCGTCAATGTACTCAATTATTAATCTTTTCTGTTTACTTGTTAATTGTCGCATAATTCCTCACATTCTTTTATATAAGGCTTTCTTTTCTATCGCCTCACCAATATTTGATAAAGTAAATAATTCTTCTTCTGTATATTCTTGCATCATACCAACAACATAATTATAAACATAAAATGTGCTTTTCAAAATCCCTGAAACTTTTTCTTCTACACAATAATGTATATCCTTGCTACTACACAACCCACCATTAAGAGCAATAAAAAATTCGGATTCTTCTTTTGCTTCTTTCTTTAAATGTTCTACTGAAGTAATTAATTTATGTTTCATTATCTTTCCTCACTCTCTATAAAATTATAAATAGTTCATTCTATTCACAAGTATATTTATATTTTACTGCATAATTAGGATTTTCTTCAATTAACTCTAATAGGTCAACTATATCATTAGCAAGGATATCACCTTCATCATTAACAACTTCAAAATCCACAATTATTTTTTCTTTTACTTTTTTTTGTTTATTCAACACTCACCCACCTTCCTTTTCTTTTAAACTTTGTTATATTCATTTAATATATAATCACTACCCTCTAAATCTACCAACCATTCTTATTTCAAATCAAATAAATAAAAATTAAAATTTAAGCAATCTATACATTAATTCTCCATCTTTTGTTTCATAATGTTTACAGCTTACAAATTTCCATTTATATTGTCCAATTTTGTGCTTGTACTCATTAAGATTGAAATAATATGTACCACAGGAATAGTGTCCATCATCAATACTTCGCAAATATTGTCCATCATTTGATTCTTTCTCAAGTTCACCATAACCATTACTCTCACAAATTGCATGACTCATTTTTTTTCTCCTTTTTCTATTTATAAAATATGACCTATATTATAATTTTCATATTTGTCTAGTGTTATGTTTTCAAAATCTAAATTTATTAATTCTAAAAACATAGCTTTTGCAAGGCTTTTGTGTTTTAATTCAATCTCTGTAAAATAATGATTCATTTCACATTTTGCATTTTCTTTTTCGTATTGATGTATTATTATTGAATTTTCACTTAATGCAATTATAATACATTCATCATTATTTTTAAAAAAAGAGTGCATTTCATTTTTTGCGTTATCTTTAAAAATAATTTTATGTTTTACTTTTAAAGATTTTAATTCATTTACTGTATCAATTATTTTATTCATTTTGTTCTCCTTTACTAAAAAAATTAAAGGTCTTTCAATGTAAACATTTATTCTGCAACATTCCCCTTCAATATATTAAATTTTAAATTTCTTTCTTCTTCGGTTTTAAACCATTCAATATAAAAGTTCTCCACATCATCATCACCAGAAACACCATAAACTAAACCATTGTTATCATCAGTTGGTTTGTGGTCATACCAGTAAACTTTTGAATATTTTGTTAAAGTCATTTACCCTCACTTTCTAGGAAATCCCTTTTTTGCTTTCCCACAAATTTCTTGTTCAATTAAAGATTGTGCAGTCCTGCCAAAGAATCCCTGCAGTTGCCAACAAGTTCCAGTATCAATTAGCCATTGCCACGCACAAATCTGTTCTTCCTCTGTTCCACTCTCTCCCTCACAGAATCCCTCTGCATATGCTGTAGCCAAATAAAGATTCAGTTCTTTGTAGAATTTCATAGCTCTAACTTTCATGAGTCCTCACTTTCTTTTTAGTCTTTCACAAAATTATAATATTTTCTTGGATTGTGGTCAAATTGTAAACTGCCTAATACATTATCCGATTTTCTTTTAACCACTACAAATGGCGATTGAAAACCTATCACTTCAAAATCTTTTTGCAGTTCTTTAGTATCCCATTCCGTTTTCTCCATTTTCACTCCTTTATATAAAGGTTATTCATCTAATTCACTTAATCCCATAATCTCAAAACTATCAACTTTATATTCATCTGGTAATTCTACATTCTCTAAATAATTTAATGCTTGTTCCTCTGTTGTTGCTTTAAAATCATATTCTAATTCTATTCTTATTATTCCTTTCATCTCACTCTCCTTTGATAAAAGTTAAGAAATTTAAAAACTAAACTTCGGATTAACATTCATGGTCATGACTCCACAAAAAACCAAAGCCTAGTTTTCAATTATGTTTTCATTCTACCATAACCAACTTCAAAAGTCAACAACAAAATTAAAAAAGTTTTGTAGCAAACGCTATGCCAGACTATCTTCCTCTTTTGTAATACTCTATTCCATTATCATATGAAGATGTTAGCTGATGAACATATGCTTTAGCATATTTAGGTTTCAATCCTAGTTCATTTAATAAAGCAGTTTCTTGTAGTTTAAATCCCTCACCATGTCCATCAAATATTTTGTTATCAAATAGTATGTAGTGTACTACTTCATGTATCATGTATGCCCATGCATATTCAGTTGAATGGTCAAATATCCATATAGGCATGGTTATCCCTCTTGTCCTATAATTTGCCCTACCACAGTTGACATCTTTAAATGTTATCCTAATATCATCAAGAAAGAATCTATCTACTAGGTACTGTTGTAAATCCATTAACTCATTTATTTCATCATTAAATCTTTCTCTTATTGGTAAGTTCTTCTTCCTCTCATAAGTCTTAAAAGCTCGTTCTTTTATTTCCTTATCTTCTTCTGTATCATGTCTAAAATTTAACAACTTATCACTTATCAGCATTTTCACACTCCTTTATATAAAAGCTAAAAAGTTTTCATTTCAACTACGCATACCCTACCACAATCACTCACGAAAGTCAACAACAAAATAAGAAAAGTTTTGTAGCAAGTCTTGTGCCATTCAAAAATAATTCTTGGTTTGGCATGGATTTTGCTACAAAAATATATTTTATTTTTTTCTTGACAAACAGATGATTTTATGGTAATATGATGGGAATGAACAGTTTTTCTTTGGCATGGAATTTGCATATCGCAAAAATGATACCAGAATGATGTTATAAATAAAAAAGATTTTNAAAAAATAATTTAAAAATTAGGAAAAATAATTCTTGGTTTGGCATGGATTTTGCAGTAAGTCAAAGTAAATCAATGTAAGTCAAAGTAAATCAATGTAAGTCAAAGTAAATTGAGTTGAAACTAACCCTAATTGAGATTGAGTCGCAATTTGAATTGCGACAAGGAAAAGAATAGGAACACCTCTACCTAGAATAGTCAAAAATGGTCGGTAATTTTTTGAGTTTTTAGATTTTGACAATAGAATAAATTTATTTTATTTTTTTCTTGACAAGCAACATGTTTTATGTTATAATGCCCAAATAAGAAATTATGAAAGTAACTTACAACATAAAAAAGAATTGTTTTATATTAAAAAGTGGTAAAAAATTTCCACAACGAACTTATCAAAACATCAAATTCATAGAGAATATGAAACAAGTAAGAACTAATAAAATAACTATACCTCATACAGAAACCAACATCGGAATTTTGAAAACTTTGAGTGGATTTAAATGGTCAGATTTGGCTTTTCAGCATCTATATATTGAGAATAAAGAGAAAGCTGAACAGAACATTAAAGGACTGAACCACGATCTGTTCGCATTTCAAAAGAAAGGTGTTGGTTTCTTTTTTTCAAATAAAGGAAGGGGGGTATGTTGTGATGAAATGGGATTAGGAAAGACAATTCAATCTCTCGCATGGTGCAACCAACAGGATAAACTTACTCTTATTGTTTGTCCTTCATCAGTAAAATATAATTGGGAGAAAGAAATTAAATTCTGGTTGAAAGATAATAAAAAAGTCTTTGTCGTGAGTGGAAGAAAACCAGAACCAATTCCAGAAAAAGTAAATTACATTATAATAAATTATGATATACTTTCTCATAGATATAATGAACTTGCGAAACTTGCTATTGAAATAATAATACTAGATGAGTTTCACTATATAAAAGAAAGTTCAACCAAGAGAACCCAAGCTGTTAAAAAATTGTGTAAGAAGAAAAAACATATCATAGGTCTTAGTGGTACTCCAATCAAATCCAGACCTGTTGAATTTTTTAACATACTACATATAATTAATCCAATCATGTTTCCTTCTTTCTGGAAATTTGCACACAAATATTGTGGTGCTAAACATAATGGATTTGGTTGGGACTTTAAAGGAGCAACTAAAACAGAAGAACTTAATCTGTTACTTAAAGGAACTATGATTAGGCGATTAAAAAAAGATGTTATAAAAGATTTACCCGATAAGATTCGTTCAATCGTTCCTTTGGAAATAACAAATAAAGCAGAATATAATAAAGCAAAAAAAGATTTTCTTACTTATACACTAAAGAAAAAAGGCATTGAAAAAGCAAAGAGTGCAAGCAAGGCTGAAACCCTTGTTAAAAAGGGAGTCCTCAAACAACTAGCCATTCAAGGCAAAATGAATGGAATAATAGAATGGTTAGTTGATTTCCTTGATGAAAATTCAGATGATAAAATAATCGTGTTTGCTATTCATAAAAAAACAATAGCTGAATTAAAATCACACTTTAATAAAGTGGCTGTTGTTTTAGATGGTTCTACCACCGCAAAAAATCGCATTGAAATGGTTGATAAATTCCAAAAAGACAAGAAGATTAGAATGTTTATTGGTAATTTACAATCCGCAGGTACAGGAATAACCCTCACAGCCTCATCAACAATTTGTTTTCTTGAAGTAGATTACTTACCCAATGAATACTTACAGGCAGAAGATAGAGCACATAGAATCGGACAAATAAATTGTGTAAACATCTATTATTTTTTAGGAATAGATACTATTGATGAAGAAATTATGATTGATATACTTAATCCTAAAATGAGTATATTTAATCAGATTATAGATGGTAAGAGTCAAAAAGACACAAACATTTTCGAAGCCTTAATGAAGGAAAAAAATAATGAAAACATATTATAGTTTAGAAGAATTATTAATGATACTTGACCAAGACGAAGTGCTTGCTCAATGTGATGAAACGGAAGCAGAAAAAATTATAGCTAGTGCTATATATTATAACGAGGAAATAGAAAAACAGGAATGGGAGAATTTAGGTCTTGAAATGGCTTGTGGTCAACACACAGAAGAAGAAGCAATTGAGTTGTTAAGAAAACATGATGCACCTGATGGGATAATAGATACAGTGCGTTATGAATATGGAGAACTAAAAGAAATAGAAGAAGTTCGGGTATGTTGTTTGGCATGTGGAAGAGAAACAAAAGCTCCAATAAAGGAAAAATCCCCATTATGTTTTAGGTGTGATTCTAATTACTAAGGAAAAAAATGAAAAATAAAACAAGAAAAATGTTTTATCCAGTAAGTATTGTCAATACAAGTAATGGAGACTTGAAAATTTCTGAATACCTTCGCAATTCTCCATTTGATAATGTTACACAATGTATTAAATTCTGTAATAGAAAGAAAATTAGATATTATTCAGTTGAAGAACAGATTAAAGAAAGGATATTTTTTGATGATAATCTGGAATGGATATGGAAAACATTTGATTATAAGATAGTAGAAAATAAAAAAGGAAAATAATATGAAAGTAGGACAAACTTATATCCCTTACAAGAAATTTATCGGGGCTTATTTACCAAATTGGCTATTAAAAAGAACTGAACTAAATGGAAATGATAAAGTGATCTTCGCAAGATTGTGCCAATATGCAGGAGAGAATGGAAAGTGTTTTCCAAAACAGAAAATTTTAGCAATAGAAACAGGTCTTAAAGAAGAAACAATAAGAAAGATATTAAAAAAATTAAGAGTATTAAAACTGATAAAAGCAAAAACAAAAAAAGGAATTAATGAATATATTTTTCTTACGCATAAATGGATGGAAGATGATGGGTATGTAGACACCTCTAAGAACAGGTGCGTAGATACCGCTAGTAAAAAGAACAGGTATGTAGATACCTCTGACAACAGGTATGTAGATACCNCTNANAACAGGTATGTACATACCTCTCTATATAAAGAGATAAATACAAGAGATAATAAGAAGAGTAAATCTTTATTATCTAAAGATAATAAAGAAGCTTCGGAAACCGAAGCTACCTTAAAAAAACCTTGCGATAAATATAATTATACTTATACTGGAGAAATAAAAGATAGTACTTTTTCTTTTAGAATGAATCAAACTAAAAATTCTTATGTTAATATGTTGGAATGTGATTATGGGATTACAGTCTCAACCACATTTGAAGATAATTTACTTAATGGAAAAGAAAAATATTTCAAAGCATTGACTACTTTTCTTTTGGAATGGAATAAAGAAACCCCAAATAAAGTAAATACATTTAAAGATTTAGTTAAATCATATTTTAGAAATATATTTGTTTCACCAGAAGGAGACAGTAAACATAATTATTATAAGACTAATCATCCTAAACCACATCAAATAATTACTAATAATAGCATTGATTTATGGCATGAATTTTGGATTGATAATCCATTACTCCAGATAAAATCTAAAGAATTATCACTTGAAGTAAAAAAACAACAAGCTAAAGAAATTAAAAAATACAAGTGGCATCTTGAAGGATTGAAAAGATATATGTTTGATAATTCAATTAAGATATTTACTTCTGCTAAAAATAAATGGTATGATTTAGTGGATTTAAGAGATGAAATTGAAAAATTCAGAGAAGAAAGTGGAGTAAAATAAAACTTATGGAAAAAATAACTGAGTACATACAAGATAGTATTATCTCTTTATTACTTCAGGATAAAAATTTCTTGATGTTATGTAGAACAAATGTTTCAACAGATTTGTTTGATGGGAGAGTACGAAAAGATTTATGTTCAATGATTTATAGTTACTATGATAGTTATGGCGATTCTCCAAAAGAAGATTTCAAAGATTATATTAAATTATCTAAAGACCGAACAAAAGAAACAAAACTTTACAGATTATATTTAAAAAAAATAAAACATCTTGATTTAAATAAAAAGTATGTTATTTCACAATTAATTGAATGGATTCAGTACCAACAATTAACAGGAGCAGTTTTAAAATCAGCAGAGTTAATTAAAGACAAAAGATATAAAGAAGTCAAACACATTATAATTGAAGCATTTAATACTAAATTAAATATCTTAGATGTTGGAATGGACTTTTGGGATTTTGCTTATACAGGTGAAACAGATTTGGATGTTGTTTGCAGAACAGGAATAAGGACAGTTGATAAAAAATTAAGAGGTTACTGCCGAAGTGAATTGTTTCTCTGGTTAGGTGCTACGAATGTTGGAAAATCATGGGCTTTAATTGATGGTGCTAGGTCTGCTCTTTTGCAAGGAAAGAATATTGTTTACTATTCTATTGAAATGACTACCACAAATATTATGAAAAGATTAGGTATGGCAATATCAGGAATGAAAAGAGAACATACTAACGATTTTGATGAGGACATAATTGTTACTTATAGTGATGGAAAGATGGTGAATTTTAAAGATAGAGAAGTTCTTAATACTGATTCAGAGGCATACAAACATACAAGGTCGTTTTACAAAAAAAGAAGAGGAAAGATTATAGTAAAAGAAGGAATTGAAAATAGGTGGACAGTCGGTTCAATACACTCACACCTTAATCAATTAGAAATAAGTGGTTTTGTTCCTGATATAATTTTTATTGATTATGCTGACCTACTTACATCAGATAGAAAATTTAAAGAAAAGATACATGAAATAGATGATGTGTTTGTCAATTTGAGAGGATTAAGCAAAGAAAGAAATATAGCTGTAGTAAGTGCGACACAGGGAACAAGAGATGCCATTGACGCAAGAAGAGTTGGTCTTAGACAAACATCAGGAAGTATAGGAAAAGCTAAAATAGCAGATGTAGTGATTACTCTCAATCAGACAGAAGAAGAAAGGCGTAATAGGGTAATGCGTTTATTTGGTGCGAAAGTTCGGGAAGGCACAAAATATTGGTGGGTACACTTAACTCAAGTATTGGAAATAGGTGCTTTTTGTGTTGACGATGAAGAACTTATTACAGAGGATTTGTAAGTTCATGCATAGTAGTAATTAAGGAAAGAAAAAAAATATATTTTTTACTTGACAAATGTGATATAATATGCTATACTATTGCCATAATAAATTTTCATTTAAATAGAAAAGGGGGTGATTATAAGATTAAAGCCAATATTTTAGAAAATATAAGAACAGAACATTTAAAATAGGAGAATAAAATGACAACAGCAATTGTAGAGGGAAAAGAAGTTAAAATTGGTGACACAGTTGGATTTAAAAGTGATTATGAACAATACGGCAGAATTGTGAGTATTAAAAAAGGTAAGACACTTGGCGATGAACTTACCCTTGAAAACCTAAACGGTTTTGGGGGAGACTATTTACGATATGCCACAAGAACTGTTGAGTCTGCTGATNAGTGTTGGTTATAATTTTAACTATTATTTAAAAAGGAGAACGGAATGAACATTTCAAATTCTGATAAAATCGAATTCCTTAATCTTGCAAATTACATGTCACCTGAAAATGTTTCTTGTGATGGTGAACTTTCACGAACAGAAACAAATCGCAGATATTCTAAATTACAAACTCAATGGAGAAAGCTTGAAAAGAAAGTTGGTTGTAGGGTTGAGGAAGATGAGGTTTGGGATTGGTATAAGGAAGGAGATATAAATGAAATGTACTCTTAAAAATTTATACATGGTATGTGATAAAATAGCTGAAACGCATGTTGATTCACAAACTGGTGCAGATTTTGCAGAGTTTGATGATGAAAGCGATTTACTTAACGCAGTAAAAACTGTTATTGATTGGTATAAGGAAGAAAAAACAATTAATGGTCTTAGAGAGGAAGGAATAATATAATGCATGCACCAAAAGAACGAAAGAACACCATGAGAAGATTAATAATAATTGTAATTTCTATATTATTTATTCCTCTTGGATTAATATCTTTTCTATGGTGGAAATAAAGCCTATGGATTATGATGGAGAAGTTATGGGAAAACGATTGGTGAGTGTGAAAAAAGAAAGTCAACAATTTGACATTAGAAAGTATCTTACCACTCAAGGTGTTCATTTCATTGAGAGTGGCAAAAATGTAGGTGAAGGAAATATAGGTATCTGCTGTCCTGCGTGTGATGATGATAATTTTCATATGGGAATACGCACAGACATAAAAATCTACAATTGTTGGAAATGTGAAGAACAAGGAGACCTTGTTAAATTTATATCTTTGATTGAGGGTGCAAACTATTATCTTGCATTAGCTAAAATAAAAGATTCTGCATCTGTAATTGATAGGTCAGATTTTCAAGATAAAATCAAGGATGTGTTTGCAAGGAAACCTATTGAAGAAGAAAAACAGAAAATGGAAAGAAATCTTCTTGTGCCTTGTACCAAATATCTTCATGAATTAAATTCTGAATTTGAATTGGATGAACTGTTTTTGAATTTTATTTATGAAAGGCGTTATACAGTTAAAGAACTGGAAGAATGGGGAGTTAGGGCAGAATTGTTTAATGATTATGCTTACAGATTAATGTTTCCTGTCACATATAAAAAAAAGATAGTAAACTATGTTGGTAGAACAGTAATTGATGCCCCGAATAAGTATAAAAATTGTAGTAATAATGATGCTGTCTTCCCTATAAAAGATTTACTTTATGGTTATGATTATGTAAAGATAGGGCAAGATAATCTTGTTATATGTGAAGGAGTGTTTGATGTAATAAGATTTGGTAAGGGAGTGGCTGTTGGAATTTTTGGAAAAGCAATTACAGTTAATCAAATGGAATTACTTTATTCACTTGAGATAAAAAAGAGAATATTAATAGTTCTTGATGGTGATGCGTTGAGAGATGCTGAGAAAATAGCAAAAGAATTACAAGCTATTGTTAAAGCAAAAGTAGAAGTGAAATGTCTTCCATCATGCCATGATCCTGATGATTATACTAAAGAACAATTAAAAGAGATTATAAAATAATTTGAAAAGGAGAATAAAATGATTGACAAAGACGATGATCCATATTCATTATTGAGTTCTGATATGAAAGATTTAAGAAAGTATGCTAATGAAGTTCTGAAACAAAAAAAGAAAAGAGACTCAAGAGGAATTATGACAAATCTTGCTATGGTTAAGAAAATTGCCGATAGTGCTATAAAGAGTATGTCTAACAAATCTAAAGTTCTTAAAAATCTTTATATGGAGAGTTCCTTATGATAAAAGTTGATGATTATAAATGTTTTGTTTGCAACAAGCCAATAAAAGAGTTGTATAAATTAATGGTCATTAGTGAAGAAAGAAAAAAAGCATGGAGAACAAGTGATTTTGATTCTTGTGATAATAAAGAAATAGAAAAGAAATTTGAGGTGGTGAAAAAAAGAGCAAACAATAAAACGGTATGCATAGGCAAAGGT
This sequence comes from Nanobdellota archaeon, assembly GCA_002687825.1. Taxonomy (GTDB): domain Archaea; phylum Nanobdellota; class Nanobdellia; order SCGC-AAA011-G17; family ARS1403; genus ARS1403. The sequence goes on along the minus strand of NZBI01000015.1, from coordinate 11,817 downwards.
TTAAATAGGCATAGTAGATGTGAACCANGTTCAAGTAATTGGATGAAGAATCCTAAATTAAGGAAAGTACACGAAGAAGTTATGGGAAAATAAATGGCAAGATTTGATAATGAAACAATAACTAAATACGGAAAACGGATTGCTAGAGCTTTGGGAGTGGTTATTAAATGTGATGAATTTGGAAGAAATTGGAGCAGGGAAAATAAAGATTGTAAATTATGTAGAATAGATTCACAAAGATATAACACAAAATGTAGAGAATTTTCTTTGGGAATCAAAACAGGATATAAACCCACAAAAATTGGAAGACCTAGAAAGAAATTAAAGCTTAAACAAAAAGAAATTTACAAAGTAAAGGGGAAAAAGAATTCGTATCAACTCTTTAAAAAAGGAACAAAGATAAGGACAGTTTATGATTTTTTGAAAGATGAAAGTAATATTGGTAAATTGGAATTAATAATGAAACATGTTGCAGAAACCTTTGAATGTGATACAACATCTGGTTCTATTGTACAACTCATAGCATACATACGAAAAGCATTAAGTGAATTTGGGCATGAGGAAATTAAATATTATGGGGGAGTTTATTATTTAACAAAAACCAGACAAGGAAATCGTTATGATAACATTAAACCTAAAAGGAAAGAATGCACAGAAATTGTGAACAATGTAAAAGAGGAACACCTTCAACATTTGAAGGCATAGGAAATCCTCGTTCCGATGTACTCGTCATAGAAGAACAGCCTTTTAATATCTCAAAACTTTCTAGAGAGTTAGTCAGGGCAGGTTTTTCTATGGATGAAGTATATATGACAAGTGTTGTCAAATGTAGAAGTAAAAAGAAAATCTCTGATAAACAAATAAAATTATGTAAAGAATTTTTAATGGTTGAAAACAGCACACCCAAACTTATTATACTCATGGGCAGTGTTGCCTGTAAAGCCTTCCTAGAGAGGACAGGTGGAGTCAATAAATTCAGAGGATATGTAATTCCTTCCAACAAATTCAATTGTAATATTGTAACCACTTTTAGTTTAGACCAATCCCAAGTACATTATTTAGAACCAGTGTTTCGTAGAGACCTTAAAATAGCTAGAAAAGTTTTAGACCAAAGATTTATTGAATCAGATATACGAACAGATAATAATGTTATCTTGTCTCATGATGATGTAATAGATTTTCTTAAAATGATTAAGGAAGAAAAGAAACCCTTTGCTTTAGATTGGGAAACCAAAGGTCTTAAACCTTATAATAAGGGAAATCATATAATTAGTTGTGGAATATCCACAGATAAATATAATTCCTATACATTTTTAGTAGAAAAAGATGATTTGAGTAAATCTTCAATTCAAGAAGCACTTAAAGAATTGCTTGAGAGTGATTGTAAAAAGATGTTTTTTAATTATAAGTTTGAAAAACTATGGGCTAAAGAAAGGCTTTCAATAGACATACAAAATAATGTTTATGATGTAATGTATATGTCTTATATTTTAGATTCTAGAAGAGGTGTTCATAGTTTAGATCATCAAGCATTTGTTAGATTAGGTTTGGGCAAACTTAAAGAAGTAGATAAATATAAAAAAGATATGGTTCAGTGTCCTATTGACCTTCTTCATAAGTATAATGGTCTTGATGCTAAATTAACCTTTGCACTTTATCAGATGCTTGAAACTTTGATGGATGAAAATGATTGGAAAGTTTATTTTATGATGTTAGATGGTGCAGAAGCCACCTTGAAATCTGAAATGAAAGGTGCTTTAATAGATATAGATATTCTTAATAAAAATAAAAAAAAAGTACAGCGAGAAAAACAAGAAGCTAATCTGATTTTATCACGCCTTGATGAAGTGACAAAATTTCAAAAAATAGAAAACAAAACAATTAATCTGAATTCAACTCAACAAGTAAGTAAAGTTATGTTTGATATATTAAAATTAAATGGTGCTAAAAAAACAGTTACAGGAGCAAAGAGTATTGACGCAGAAGTATTAGAAAGGTTTGGTGATGTTCCGTTCTGTAATCATTTATTAAGATATAGGAAAGCAAGCAAGTTACTTTCCACTTATTTAGAGGGGTTTGAAGATCACATTTATGATGATGGACTCCTTCATACTAATTATAATTTGACATTTACAGAGACAGGGCGATTAAGTTCGGACTCACCAAATCTACAAAATTTTCCCAAAAGGGATAATCCATTTGTAAGAGAAATGTTTACTGTTCCACCAGACCATGTATTAATGTCGTTTGATTACAAAGGGGCAGAAGTTTGTTGTATGGCTATGGAAAGTAAGGATAGAGAATTAATACGACAAGTAAATGCTCATTATGATATGCATCAGTTTTGGGCTGATAGACTTTCTCAAGTATTAACCAAAAAAATAAACAGGTTTGATGCTAAGAATGGTTTTGTTTTCCCTTCATTTTATGGGGCAGGTTTTAAATCAATTGCAAGGAATTTAGGAGTGCATGAATCAGGAGTAGAACAGTCACAAGATGAGTTGTTTCGAATGTATCCTTTTATAAAAAGATGGCAGAAGAGATTAAAATTATTTTATAATAAAAATCATTATGTTCAAAGTCTGTTAGGAAGAAAAAGATATGCACCACTTGATTATAATCAGATGATTAACACCCCAATACAAAGTCTTGCCAGTGATTTCTGTTTGTTATCAATGATTAAAGCATCTAGAGAGGGGTATAAAATTCCATTAATTATTCATGATGATATAACTCTTTATGTTCATGAGAGTGAGATTTTAAAGACTTATAAACGAATTAAAAAGATTATGACTCAATGGGATTTTGATTTTCTTAATGTGAATATGGAAATAGAATGTTCTATTGGTCGTAACTGGTTTAAACAAAAGCCTTTAGAATTAAAAAGAAAACCAAAGAAGTGTCAAGAATTTGCTTGACATTCAATGTAATATATGATATAATTAATTGTACAAAAATGGGAGCATTAAATGAAAGGGAGACACACCAGAAGAGTCACAAGAAGACACATAGAATCAGGAAATTATATAGATAGAATCACAATAAGTAAAGCTGTAGAAATTCTTGAACCTCATTATTCCTTTGACACAGCTTTACAATCAGAAAGGAGAACGCTTATAAGAAGTAATCTAAAAAATAACAAAACAATGTATTCAAAAATCTATTCTTATCAATTAATTTAAAAGGAAAAACGAAAATGGTAAAAAATAAAGCAAAAACAAATTTCAATCCAGATAGAATCAAAGATAGAATCGAAAGTGTAGACAGGGCTACAGGATATTACCATATAGAAAAAAATGACGATTTAAAAAGTTACAGAATGATAGAAGGAGACAATTTCATTAGAGTACTTCCTGCTTATGATGCTGAACATGATATGGCATTAGATATTCATGTTCATTATGGTGTGGGTGGAGATAAAAGTTCTTTTTTATGCCTAAAGAAAATGAAAGATGAAGATTGTCCTATTTGTGAACAAGCTTTAAAATATCAACAAGCAGGGAAAGAAGAGGAAGCCAAGAGATTAAGACCTGCTAGAAGAACATTATTTTTTATTCTGGATAGAGAGAAAGAAGATGAGGGGGTAAAATTGTTTGAAGCCCCAACAGCTAGTGTTGGTGATCCTTTAATCAGTCTTTGTCTTAATAGACGCACAAGAAAGATTATAGATATAACTGATATTAATGTTGGCTATGATGTTATCATAGTTAGAAAAGGTACTGGAATGACTACAAAATATAAATCAGTTACTTTAGACCAAACCCCCAGTAAACTAGATGATGAATCTTTATTAGATGATATTCTTCCGTTTGAAAATTTACTACATTATGAATCTTACGAAACAATGAAAGCTGAATTTCTAGGAAAAGCTACAAGGAAAGATGAAGAAAAAACTAATGAATCAGAAGATGATTTTCCTGAAATAGACACAGGTGAAACTAATGATGAAAATAAAGAAGACCTCTCTGACCAAGATGATAAAGAAAATAACGATTCATGTCCAGAGGGTTTTGCGTTTGGAGAAGATTATGATGATGAGGAAGAATGTGCAGATTGTGAAAAGGAAACCAGAAAACTTTGTAGGAAAGAACATAGAGCAATAAATAAGAAATTTGCAGACAAACTTTAAAATAAGAAAGGAAAATATAAATGTGGATAGTTTTAACAAGAAACAAGCAGTAAATGAGACCACAATTAATGAACATGACTTACAAAATGAATGGATTATACAACCATTAGTATTTTTAGAAACTTCATTAGGATTAACCGAATTAATTCACCAAAGAGACACTTTAAAAAGCAAGAAAATAACAGAAATAACTAAGGAAATTTTAAAAAGTGGTAGTAAATTAACTGATGCTTCTTTGAAGAGGGCTTTAGAAGGTGACCAAGAATTAATAGATTTAGATTTAGAAGTGGGAAAATTTAAGGCTTTTGTGTCTGCTTTAATGCAAAAGAAAAGTTCTTTAGAAAATCTTGTGACGCTTTTGATTAATGGTCTTAATGCTGAACCCAAAACTCCAGAAGAAAAAACAGCTATGAAAGAAAGTATCTTGAGAGGTTTAAAAAATGGTAAAGAAAAAGATTGAAGAAATTGCCGTACCAGAATTAAAAACCAGAGTAGAATTTACAAGCACAGGTTCAATATTATTAAATCTTGCAATGAGTGGTAAGGGCAGGAATGGTGGTTATGCAAGAGGGCGTATAATTAATTTGGTAGGTGATGGTAGTAGTGGAAAGACTCTTTTAGCCCTTGAAGCATGTGCTCAAGCTTATTACAATCTTAACAAAACTCCTGTATTATTTGATAAAGTAAAGAAAATTATAATCGTCTACAATAATGTGGAAGGTGTAATGGACTTTCCAATTGAAGAAATGTATGGAGAAGATTTTGTTAAATCTATAGAGTGGGTACGACTTGATACAGCAGAGAAAGCAGGTAATGATTATTTAAGAAGGGTGAAGGCTCTTAAAAGTGGTGAATACCTTTTGTATGTAATGGATTCTCTTGATGCTATGGTTTCAGAAGCAGGGAAAGAACGAGCAGAAGAAGCAATTAAGAAAGACAAAATCCAAGATGGTAGTTATTCCCTAGAAAAACAGAAATATTTTTCTTCAACTTTATTTCCTAGAGCAGTTGATTATACAGAAGGTAAGGATTCTACACTAATTTGTATTTCTCAAGTTAGAGAAAATATTAATGCAGGTCTCTTTGGGACAAAGCATTATCGGGTTGGTGGGAAAGCATTAGATTTTTACACCCACCAAGTAGCGTGGTTAGCTAAAATTGGTAATCTCAGTAGAGAATTCAAAGCAAAGAAGAAAGTTTATGGCATTAGAATTAAAGCAAAACTTAATCGTAATAAAGTAGCGAAACCATTTCGTGAGGCAGAATTTGACATACTCTTTGATTATGGGGTAGACGATATTGGAAGTATGCTGACTTATCTTTATGGTGGAGCTAAAGAAATTCTTTGGAATGGTCAAGAGATGAAAAGAATTGATTTAATTAAATTTATTGAAGATGATAAAACACAATATGATTCATTGATAAATTTAATTGAAAAAGATTGGAATGAAGCAGAAGAAAAGATCAAACCAAAGAGAAAAAAAAGATTTAAATAATGGCTATAATTTACGGAATTGATGTGGGTTCAGAAAAGAGTGGAATATGTATTTGGGACACACAGAAACAAAAAATTCTTTGTGCTGATGATCAATATCCTAATCATATGGTTGCTCAACAATCTGCTCACTATTATGTAATTGAAGACATCAAAAGTTATGGAATGCCTGTCGGCAAGACTACTTTTGACACTTGTAAAGCCATAGGAAGATTTCAGGAACGCATGGAGAAGAAACAGAAATCTTATGCTTTAATTTTCAAATCAGATATACAATTACATTTCTGCCACACAACAAAAGCTAAAGATGCAAATGTTAAAAGAGTTTTATTAGATCGTTTTGGAGAAAAAGGCACTAAAAAAAATCAAGGGATTACTTATGGATTGAAGAATCATAGTTGGGATGCATTCGCACTTTGCGTTTATTTAGAAGACCACATAAAAGATGATGGAAGTCTTAAAGTAGAATTACATTAATTTATGAAATTCATCGAACTATTTGCAGGTATTGGGGGATTTAGATTAGGTCTTGAAAGGTCTGGACATAAATGTGTTTGGGCTAATGAATGGTTAGAACGACCTCGTAGAATTTATAAATATAATTTTGGAGAATATCCCAATGAGCAAGACATTAGAAAAATCACAGGAGAAGAAATCCCTAGAGCAGACTTACTCACCGCAGGATTTCCTTGTGCAACTTTTAGCGTTGCAGGAAAGAAGACAGGGTTCTGCACATCAGACACCAGAGGAACTCTCTTTTTTGAAATCTGCAAAATCCTTCGGGTTACAAAAATCCCTTATTTGCTTCTTGAGAATGTCAAAGGACTCCTCAACCATGACAACGGAAGAACTATGTCAATCATCCTCACTTCGTTGGATGAACTTGGGTATGACATTCAATGGGAAGTGCTTAACAGCAAAAATTTCGGAGTCCCACAAAATAGGGAAAGGTTATTCATTGTTGGAAATTCTAGAATTAAATCCAGACCAAAAGTTTTTCCTATCGGAAGCTCAAAAGAACAGGATGATAAAAAAGGATATGAAGAACAAGAAAGCAGGAAAGGGGTTTCTAACAAAGGTAATAGATATACAGGAACTTTAGATGCTCATTATACTAAAGGTGGTAGTACCAGAACTTTTATAAAACAATGGAGAAGAGGTTACTTTAGAGATTATAAAGGTGATGGTGTGCCGACACTTACAGCTAATATGGGTACTGGTGGTCATAATGTGCCTTTTGTTGTAAGACCTTGTTTGACTCCTAATAGAAAAACCAAAAGACAAAGAGGTAGACGATTTAAAGAAAATGGTGAGATAGCTCACACTGTAGGAGTACAAGATCGTCATGGAATTTATACGGAATCACTTGAACATAATGATATACGGAAGCTAACCCCTCTTGAAACTGAACGATTACAAGGTCTTCCAGATAATTTCACAAAGTATTATGATGATGGAACACTTGTATCTAATTCAGAACGATGGGAAAGATGTGGTAGAACTGTTACAATTCCAGTTATTGAAGCTATAGGAAGGAAATTGGGATATGAGTGGTATTAAAGATGAAGTCAAACCTAAAGAAAAATGGGAGTTTGATGAAGATGTTACCAATGCTTTTGATGATATGCTAACTAGGTCTATTCCTGAATATAAACTCATGAGATTATCTGTAAATGAGTTAGCTAAAGAATACATAAAGAAAGGCACATGTGTCCTAGATTTAGGATGCTCTAGAGGGGAAGCTATAGCTTCGTTGGTTGCTGAATTTTCCACAGAAAGCAAATTTCTATGCTGTGATACAAGCAAACCAATGTTAAAAGTAACAGAAAAACGATTTCAAGATTACGATAATGTTTTTGTTCAGTACACTGATTTAAGGCATAGCTTCCCACTCTTTAAAAATTCCAGTATTAAAAGTTCTGTTGTGTTGTCTATTCTCACAATACAATTTACACCAATTGAATACAGATTACAAATTTTGAAAAATGTATATGATAGTCTCCAAGAGGGTGGTTGTTTCATATTAGTAGAAAAAGTAATAGGAAACTCTGCAGACCTTGATCGTAATTTTAGAAAAATGTACTATGACATGAAATCCTCTAATGGTTACACACAAAATCAGATAGAAAGAAAAAAGTTTTCTTTAGAAGGTGTATTAGTTCCTGTAACAGCTAAATGGAATGAGGAGATGTTAAAGACTTCTGGATTTACACAAATAGATTGTTTTTGGAGATGGATGAACTTTGCAGGTTGGATAGCTATTAAATGATAAAATTAAATAACTAGAGTAGTGAAAAATGGTCGGTGATTTTTGAACTTTTAGATTTATAAAAAATAATGAATTTAGAAAGATTTAAGAAAATAAGTGGGAAACAAATTTATGAAAATTTACCAATAGAAAAAATTGAAAATTTCAGAATTCACTATCCTGAAACATTAACTGAAAATGGTCAAAGATTAACAGATGTGTCAATAACAATTGATGGGGAAAATTATTTTGGTCAATCAGCTTGCAGTAAAAAAGATATTTTTAGTAAGAAAAAAGGAAGAAAAATTGCTTTAATTAAAGCTTGTAAACAATTTTGGAAATCTAATTATGTATTGTATATATGACAATAGAACTTAGATGGAAAAGAATAAGTGTAGACCATCCCTTACAAGAATTACCTGAAGGAGCAATTCAAACAGGTGAAACTCTTTGTTTTGTAGTTCTGCAATACAGGCAGAGAGAACAAAGGCACATTGATGGGCAATGGATTAATACTGAATGGAAGGATGTAGTATTTGATTAATTCTCTAATTATGGATAATTTTCAGAGTCACAAAAACTCTGAATTTCTATTTGATGAAGGAATCAATATCATTGTAGGACAATCAGATAGTGGTAAGACAACGATTGTTCGTGCTTTAAATTGGGTAATTAACAATAGACCTAGTGGAGAGGCTTTTAGAAGTAGTTGGGGCGGTGAGACTAATGTTAATTTAAATTTAGTAAGTGGATGGGCAGTCAGGAGAGGAAAGGGCAAGACTAATTTCTACAACCTACAAAACCTTACCTCTGTAGCAGGACAAGGTGATGAGAAGTTTCTGTCATTTGGTCAGGATGTTCCAGAAGAAATAAAAAAATTTTTAAACTTCTCCTCCTTAAACATTGCTTGGCAATTTGATTCTCCTTTTCTCCTTGCGATGTCGGGAGGGGAAGTTGCTAAATATTTTAACACAATTGTTCATCTTGATAAAATTGATTCCTCTATATTAAGCATTAACAAGACTCTTAGAAAAGAAAAAGAATTATTAGAGGTTTGTGATAAACACATAGAAGGATTAGAAGAGAGGGAGGAAAGTTTTGGATATCTTGATGAGGCAGAAGAAATTGCAGATGAACTTGAGATTCTTGATAGTGATCTTTTTAAAATCGGGACTCAACAAAAATTTCTTTCAGAGACTCTAGAAGAAATAAAAAATTGTCAGAAAGAACTAGAACAATATTCAGATTTAGATGATTTACAAAAAGATATAAATAAAATTGGAAAGTTATTAGAAAAATTTAATAAAGTAAAAGAAAAACAAAATGAATTATTAAGAACTCTAGAATTAATTACAAATATTCAAACTAATTTAAATTGGTATGAAATTGAACTTAAAAAAGATCAGGATAAATTTAATGAGTTAATGCCTGACATTTGCCCATTATGTGGGAGAGGAGAACAAAATGGATGATACATCAAATGTTATAAAAGAAATAGTAACAAGTGGATTGCAATGGGAGATGCTTTTTACTCTCTTTCAATTAATGGTAGTTGGTTATATTATAATTTATCTTAGGTCTTTTCTATTTAATGAATTTGCATGGAGAAAATTTAAAAGTTCTCTTGTTATTGGTATAGGTGCAAGAGTGAGATTATACAATGAGGCAGGTAGTGTTGATGGTAGAATTATATCAGCTAATAGGTCAACTATAAAAATTGAGACAAAAGGAAAAGATGCTGTCATATATGTTCCAACCAAGAAATTTCCTGAAAAAGAATGGGTAGTTCTCAGATAATTGAAAAGTGTTCAATTTGTGAAATTGAATTTGATATTGAAAATGAGGGTGGCATTACTGGATATATTGGCATACTTCCAGTAACATTTTGCCCATTCTGNACCACTGGAATAGTAGAAATAGGTGAAAAAATGAATGAAAGTTGAGCAAAATAAAAAATGAATGATGAAGTATTAGAAAGTTTATTAATGGAGTATGATTTTGAGGATAGACAAGCTATTCTTGAACATGTTGAAGAAAATTATATACTTCGAGCAGAGGCAAGGGTTATAGTTAATAATGCTATGAATGAAATCACAGATATTGCTAAAGAAGCCTTGCAGATAGAATAAAGGAAGATATAAATGAAATGGCTAAACAGAATAAAAAAACGAAGTAAAAAAGATAAGGAACTCAGAATCAGAGAAATAAAAAAATCCGACTTTCTTATGATGAAAGTTGATATTAAAGATTATGAAAGTGATATAGACAGAGATATCAAATTAGTTAAAAGATGTTATATAAAAGAAGATGATGTTCTTACATATATAGAAGAAGATGATAAATGTGTAAGAATAGCTTACTATGAAAAAAACTAAAACACCAGATTATATACTTTCATCTGATTGGCATGTGAGAGGAACTAAACCTATATGTAGAACTGATGATTATATAGAAGCCCAAACCAAAAAAATAAAATTTATTTTATCTTTAGCCGAAAAATATGATTGTCCCATTTTAATCGCAGGTGATTTAGGACATAAACCAATTTGGGGAGATAAACTTCTTAATTATTTTATTGATATATTAAATAGATTTCCAAGTGTAAAAATTTATACTATCTGTGGACAGCATGATTTAATTAATCATAGATTAGATAAATGGGAAGAGGGTGGGATAGGTTTATTAAATAGAAAGAAGTGTATTAAAGTATTAACTAAAGAATATAAGGATATAAGTCCTTTCTCTTATAATGATGCTTTATTAGATTCTAATAAATCTATCTCTCTTGTGCATAAGATGATTATTAAATCTCAGGAAGATAAATTATGGGACAGACAAGAAGCGGATCACGCTAAAAAATTACTTAAAAAATTGTCTGGTTCAAAATTAATCGTAACAGGAGATAATCATCAATCATTTGTAATAGAGCAAAACAACAGGCTTCTTGTTAATGCAGGTTCTATTATGCGTATGAGTGCAAACCAAGTGGATCATAAACCTTCTATATATTTATGGTATGCAGATAATAATAGTGTTGAAAGAGTTTATCTTCCAATAACAGGAAATGTGATCAATAGAGACCACATAGATGTTGTAAAAGAACGCAACCAAAGAATTGAAGTGTTTGTAAATAAATTACAAGATAATTATGAGCTAGGTTTAAATTTTGAAAAGAATATGGAAGAGTTCTTAGATAAAAATGATATAGATGAATCGGTGAAAGAAAAAATATGGGAGCATATAAATGACACTAGCGAATGATTTAACAGCTTTAAAAGATCGTATTGAATCTCAAATAACTAAGAAAATTAAACTTCAAGGACAAAAAGAGGAATGTTTTAAGTATTTAAATGAGAAATTTGCTTGTAATAATCTTAAAGAAGGGGAAAATTTATATAAAAAATTAGATAGACGCAAAATAGAAATGGTAAAAGAGATTGAAAATAAAATTTTAAAATTGGATAATATTTTAAGTGAATTTAAAGGAACTTAGATCACAAATAGACCAGAAAAAAGGTCAAAGAAATGAAGTTATAGAACAACTTTCTACATCTAAAGAGAAACAAAAAGCTCTGAAGATGTCTATAGAAGACTCTAGATGTGCTCAAGTAATAATACAAGAAGTATCTAAAAAGACTCAAAGTCAACTAGAAGTGCACATTTCTGATATAGTAACTATGGCGTTAGAAACTATATTTGATGATCCTTACAAATTTGGAATGGAATTCGTTGTCAGACGAAATAAAACGGAATGTGAGTTGTTCTTTGAGAAAAATGGAGTTAGGATCACTCCATTGTCTGCAAGCGGAGGAGGTGTAGTTGATGTAGCCTCCTTCGCCTTGCGTATTGCTNTNTGGACTTTACAAAACCCGAAAAGCAGAAATACTTTAATACTTGATGAGCCATTCAAGTTTCTCTCCAAAGACCTACTCCCAAGAGCCTGTG
>NZBI01000014.1 GCA_002687825.1 Nanobdellota archaeon | reverse complement strand
TGAGCTAGAAGCTTTAGAATTTTTAAAAGCACATAATGTGACTCATTTTCTAGCAATTTCTGATGAAATTGGAAAATATCCTGCATTTTCTTCAATTGGATCTGATGGAAATTGGGATAGATATTCTTGGATGCCTCCTTTTGTTTTAAATCCTGGAATGACTCAAGAGACTAGAGATTCGATAGTCTATACATACGCGGGTGTAAGTCCTATAGATTGGGATTTTACATATAAAGGGGAATTATATCCTAAAGGTGGAAGTGCTATTCTTGGATTTTTTGTACCTACACAAGATATTAATGGCACTATGGCAATTCAAAATCCTTTTGCTATTGTTGCGAATAATGGACAACAAAAACAGATTCCATTAGAATGTATCTTTTTTAATGGCCAGGAAATTAAATTCGATCAAAGTGGGTTGAAGGGTTGTTTGCAGATAATACCTAAAATAGATGGGACTCAAGTTAATCCTATCGGGGCAGGAATCTATGTTTCTGAAAAAGTGAGAAGAACCAATTTTGCAAGACTATATTTATTTAATCAAGCAGGAAGTTATTTTAAATTAGTTTATGATGATAAAGAGGGTATGCCACTTTCCCTATATAATGGAAGAATAATCGGTCCTTTAAAAATTTGGGAAGTTAATTATCCGAATAATTTACAAGTTCCAGAACATTATTATGAAGATATATTGCCTGATCCAAACGTAAGTAATATTGAAGGAAGGTATTAAGATGTCATATGGCAAAGAGTACCATTCCGAAGTACATGATAATCTTTTATCTAATGAAAAATATTATTTATTTAGAGCTAAATGTGCTGATAAATCCTATTGGAAATATTTGAAAGGGAGAGTTTTAGAATTTGGGTGTGGTTTGGGGCAGAATATTTTTTTACATAAAGAAAATTGTTTAGGTATTGATGTAAGTGATTTTGCTTTAGAAGAATGTAAGAAAAAAAATATTAAATGTGAGAAGGATATAAAAAAAATTGAAAGTGGAAATTTTGATTCGGTATTATGTTGTCATGTTTTAGAACATTTAGAAAACCCTTATGAAATTATTGAAGGGTTTTATAGAGTTTTGAAGTCTGGTGGGAGATTGGTTATTGTATTGCCTTTTTCAAATAAAAATAAACCAGTTAGGAATTTTAAAAGTGATGTGGCAAAACATTTGTATAATTGGAATTTTAATAGTATTAATGAATTGCTAAACAACGTAGGATTTAAGATTGTTTTAAATAAATTTAATTATGGTTATGGGTATTCTAAATTGTATAATTTGAATTTTAAATTGGCATTGTTTTTGTTACAAATCTTGGGGAAATTAAAGAATAGAAAAGAGATGATTATTGTGGGGGAGAAATGAAAAAGAAAATAATTTATTTATCCATCGTATTATTAATATCCTATTTCTTAATTAGGCTCTTTAATCAATCTCAAATGATTTGGACTTTTCCTCTTGATTTTACTAATGATTGGGCATCTTATATGGCTCAATTACACTTTCTAAAAGTATGTGGTTTTCATAATTTTTGTCCTTACTGGTATAGTGGGTTTATAACTTTTCAGACAGCTGCTTTGGGATGGAAATTTTTTGCTCTTCCGCTTTATTTAATTACTAAAAATGTATTGTCTGCTACGTTTATCTCACTTATCTTACTTTATGCTCTCGGATTTCTGTTCTTGTATATTTTGGGCAAAGTTCAAAAGCTGTCTTTGATTGAAATTATTGCTTTCTTTTTGTTTTTTTTTGCTAATCCTATAGCAATTGGTAATTTTATCAGACTAGGGAGGATTGTTTCCCTTTTTGGATTTGTTTTATTTTTGGGATTTGCGGCTTTGATTTTTAAATATAAAAATTGTCCTTTAGATAAGAAGTTTTTTTTGTATATGGTCCCTTTATATGGTTTAATCTTTATTTCTCATCAACAAGAAATGATTTTATCTTCTTTTTTGTTGTTAAGTTTATTTCTGATTAAGAAAAATAAAGAAAGAATTTGGATTATTTTAAGTGGATTAATTAGTCTATTATTAGCTTCTTTTTGGTTAGTGCCTTTTGTGATTAATGCTTCTAAAACTAACGTTCTTAATTATCAACAATCTAATTGGTTAAATTGGTCATTAACACCAACTAATCTTGCTGCTACACTCGTTTCTTTAAGTGTATTTTTCTTATTTTACTTTTATTGGAAAGGTATTGATAAAAATAAAAGAGAATTATTATTTTTTTCACCCATATTGACCTTAAATTTATTATTTTTTTTAAAAGTAATTTCTTTTATTCCAATCCTAAAACATATTTCTCCAGACCCTTATATTTTATTTTTCCTCTTTTTTAGTATTTTATTTTTATTTAAGATTAAAATCAGGAATCTAAAATGGGAAAAAATCATTTGGACAATTGTTTTTCTAGTAGTTATTTTGAGTTTAGTTATTTCTACTATTAAAACCCCTTATTTTACAAAATATACAGAACTTGAAAGGGAGGTTGTCTCTATTTTTCCTTTTATTGAAGGTAAATATGCAATGATATGGAGTCCAGATGTTTCTTCATACCCTAAAGCTTATTTCGCTTACGGGGCAATTTATTATAACCTTTCAAGCATTCATGGGTGGTATGATCAATTGGCTTCCTCGGATTATCTTAAAAAGTTAGAGAATTTGTATGGAAGTTACTATGAAAAAGAATGTGGGGATTTTATCCGAATATTAAAAGATTTTAAAACTGAAGAAGTTGTTTTTTATGGTTATGATTGTGGAAAAGTGAATACTTGTGGATTAAAAGAAAAGGTTAGTAAAAATAAAGTTTGTTTGTATAAACTGACTTGAAATTATTTATATTTCCATATCTTTACCAAAATAAATACTAATATTGAAAAAGAGACCAAGGCAATAAAATTAATCCCCCATATGGGTAAATCAAATATTCTTTCTTTTATAAGATTTAAAGTGTAATTTGTAAATCCTCTCGAAGGTATTGTTTTGAAATAAAGTAAAAGGGCGTGAGGGTCTATGCAACCTCCCGTCCATAAAAGTGTCTTTCCATACATTGACCCTAAGAGATTTATGAATACAGAAGCTGTTGCAAAAAGAACAAAAATAGATGTCCTTACCTTTTTTAAAGCAAATATTAAAGGGATGATCATGAAAGGAATAATTGATATCAAATAACGTGGTCCAAATCCACAGTTTGCAGGCCATAGATTGTCAACAAGAGAAGCATTGAATAAAAAAACAATTATAAATATTAATGAAAAAAATGAGGCTTCTTTCAAAAATTTCTTTTGTCTAAACATAATGTATAACCCATAAAAAGAAAGAACCATGATAGGCATATAACTAAAGAATCCTTTTTCTGGGCTAAAGGATAAACCGTATAAAGTGGTTAATCTGGGTCCTGCTATCGATGGAAGATTATTCGTAAGGGTCTTGATCGCCATGGGGTGAATCTTATAAGAATAACTGGTAATAAAAAAATTATCAAAAATCAAATAATGATAAATGAATACAACCAAAGCAGGTATACTTGCACCGATTATAAAATAAAATATTCTTTTATCTCTTAAAAAGGTAAGGAGATATATTCCCAAGATCACTATAGGGATTAGATGGACGTAATAAATGAAAAACGCAATTCCGCTACAAATTCCTGCAAAAAATAATTGATTAGTCTTTATTTCGGAATCCTTCATATTGAATAAGATAAAAAAAGATAGAAATATGAAGAACATTGAAACGACTGCCGAATTATATTCTATAGAATGTGAAAAAAAGAGTGTTCCAAATGGGAATAAAAATGAAACGATGAGCTTATTTTTTTTGTTTTTAGTGAATTTAGAGAGAGTTTTATAAATTAGAACGGCAAAGAGGGCAGAGATTAAACTGGATATGAAAACTATGCTTAAGAAATTTAGTAAAATCAATTTAATCTGGTTTTGAGGGTATCCAAATAAAGTCTCTGGAATGAAGGAAAATAAGGGCTTAAAGACAGTATAAAGAGGTATCGCAAACATTGTCATACCGGGGGCGAAACCAGAATAATAATGTCCTTTGTAAAATGCATAATCGCATCCTGTGAGTTTACAACCTTCTTTTACGTAGTCATCTGATTGGAAGCTACCTTGGTCCACAAAGGATAAAGTAGATGAAAGAGTGGAATCAGCCAAATAATTGCCACCATAGTCTGCTATGAAAAAAATAAGAACTAACCATACAGTGATAAATAGTTTAAATTCAGTAGTTTTGAAAAGGGATTTCATCTTAAATTTTATTAAAATCTGTTTTAAAAGTTTTATCATGCCTGAAAACGAGAGTTAAAGAATAACTTTGAAGTGGATTTCACGAGTTAATTAAGACAATTCTCTCTTTATTCATTTTTGAATACTCCGAATTGTGAGGTAAATAAAAACATTTTCTTTGTAAACAATGGTTTAAAGGGAAGATTTTTAATATCGTCTATAATATGATCATGATGTTCGAAATCTTGATCTTCTAAAAGTCTTAATCTTATTAAAAATCTTCTAATCCAATCGGTATGTGGAGCAGGAGTAGAAAGGATTAATGTGCCTCCTGGTTTGAGTACTCTTTTTATTTCGCTTATACAATCACAATGTTCTATTAATTCGAATGTTACTATTGCATCAAAACTATTTTCTTTAAATCCCATACACGTAGCATCCATTTTTATATCGAAGGGAGGTTTAAGATCGATTCCAGTTATATTATAACCTTTATCTTTAAACCTATTTGTAATATACATATTGCCACAACCTACATCTAAAATCTTTTGATGTTTTTTAAGATATTTTGAGGCTAATTTAAATCTTTTATTTGCTACGGTATATGTAACTGGTTTCATGAATTTGAGCCTAAATAATGTATTAAGGGCTCTAAATATTTCTTTTTTAGATATTTTTGAAGCCCCGTGCCTTCTTATATCAAAAAAGATNGGGGTTTCTTCTATTTTAAAATTATTTTTCTGGCACCAATATATCATTTCCATCAAAAAAGAATAACCATTTGATTTAATCGCATCTAGATTGATGGATTGTAAAACATTCTTTTTATAGCATCTATAACCCGTGGTATTATCTTTTGTATTTAATTTTAAAATGAATTTTGCAAGATAATTGGCGCCACGGCTCATAATTGTGCGATGAATTCCCCAATTGCCTATTCCCCCTCCAGGGATATATCTTGAACCGAGTATAACATCATAGCCTTCTTTGATTTTTTCTATGAAGCTGGGAATATGTTTGGGATTATGCGAAAAATCAGCATCCATAGTCATGATTAAATCGGGGTTTAAATTCTTTAGAGCATACTTAATACCGGCTATATAGGCTGTTCCGAGGCCTAATTTTCCTGTTCTTTGAACTAAATTTATATTATCTGAAGTCTGCATAGCTTTTTTAACGACTTCTGAAGTGTTGTCTGGAGAATTATCATCTACAACCACAATCGTGGACAGGATAGAATGTTGTTTACAAACTTCAAGAATTTGATCTATTAAATCCTTTATGTTTTCAACTTCATTGTAAGTTGGGAGGATTATTGAAACTTTCATTTAATTTGAAAGATACACAAGATTTTTAAATTTATACCAAAAAGATCCTTGTGAAAGATTGTACCTTCTCAGATTCAAAAAAAGAAAGATTATTAAAGGAGAGGTATAAGTGAGAAGATTAGAAGAAAATATAATAAAAAGCCTTTAAAATAGATACATAAAGAAAATAGAATGTAATCTAAAAATTAAAAAGTATTTTTTATACTATGACAAAAAAACCAATTGAGAAAGTTGAAAAAAGTATTTTGACAGAAAAAAAATTGCTTTTTCATAAAGATAGGATTAAAGAATTTAAGGAAGGGGGTGCAACTTTTCCTATTGCATTTGATATTGATTTAACTAACCTTTGTAATCATAGATGTCCCAATTGTTGGGGTTCAAATGATAAGACTCGAGAAGATGGGGGGGCGGATTGTACACATCAAGATTTTGAAAGACTCAAAAAATTAATACCCGAAATTAAAAAATTAGGTGCACGTTCAATTATATATTCAGGTGGTGGAGAACCCACATTATACCCTCATTTTGCAGAAATCTTGAGATATACAAAGGAACAAGGGTTAGATACTGCGGTAGTCACAAATGGTAGTGTATTTAATGAAGAAATTATTGAGGCAATGGTTGATTGTTGTACATGGATAAGAATAAGTCTTGATGCTGATGGTCCAGAAATATATAAAATTGCCCATGGGATGCCAAGTGAATCCTTTTTTACTGTTGTGAATAATATTAAACACCTAATAGGGAGAAAAAAATCTAAACAAAAAGAGATTACAGTATCAACCTGTTTTCTTATTGGACCAAAAACTTGGAAAGGTGCTTATGGAGCAGCAAAATTAAGCCGGGAATTAGGTGTGGATTATATCCGCATCAGGCCATATTTTCAATTGCCTGGAAATGATAAGACAAAAATAGAAGTTGATAAAACCTTGAAAGTATTGGAGAAATGTAAAGAACTTGAAACTGAAAATTTTAAAATATCATATCCCACATATCGGGTTATGTGGATGGATGACAAAAAAAGGATAAGGCAATATAAAAAATGCTATCTACCTCACTTTCTTACGTACATTGCTCCAGATGGCAATCTTTATCCTTGTTGTGCTATGAAAAACGATACAAGCAAATCTATGGGTAATATCAAAGATAAATTATTTAATGATGTTTGGTATGATGAAAATAGAAAAAAAATTAGTGATAAAATTAATTTAGGTGAATGCCCAAATCCATGCAATTATGAAAACCATATTAAGTTCTTATGGGATCTTATCGAAAGTGATAAGTCTGTTGATGACTATTGTGATGAAAAAGGATTAAAACTTCCAGAACAAAAAGGAATTCACAAGAATTTTTTATAAATAAGGGATTTTTATTAAAAAATGGAAAAATCAATAACAGTAATGATTCCAGCGTATAATGAAGAGAAAGGTTTGGCAACAACTGTAAACATGGTTCAAAAAATAATTGAAGATCTATTTACAGATTACGAAATTCTAATTTTTGATGATTTTAGTTCTGATAGGACCGGTGAGATTGCAGATGATTTGGTCAAAGAGAATCCTAAAATAAGGGCAATCCATAATGAAAAGAATAGGGGGCTGGGCTATAATTTTAGAAGGGGTGCTAAAATTGCAACAAAAGAATATTATTGCCTTATTTGGGCAGATGTAGATTCTACATCAGACTCGATAAAATATCTTTTAAGCCATACAGGGGATGCTGATTTCATTACATCTTATATTGGAGATAAAAAAAGAGCATTACATAGGAGATTTGTATCAGAGGGATTTATTTATACTTTGAACTTATTATTTAATATGAATATGCGTGGTTATTGTGGTATAACCGTTTATAATACAGAGCAATTAAGAAATGTAAAGATGAGAACCAATAGTTTTGCTATGAATGCAGAAGTGATGATACCTTTGGTCAAAAGAGGATTCTCTTATAAAGAATATCCTTTATCTGCAGAAAAGGAAAAAATAGGAGAATCTACCATCTTCAGGTTAAAAAATATAATAGGTGTTTTAAAAACAGTATCTATATTATTTTTGGAGATATATTTTAAATTATGATTTGAAGATTTTCTCAAAAAACAGTTTATTCATTCTAAGTCCTTTTATTCTATTTTTGAACTAAATTTTATCAGACAAACCCTAAATGTCCCTTATCTGCATCCAAGTATTCTAGTGTAAGCTTATTTTTTGGGTCTGCAACACAATGATGATTACAATGTATAGAGGGATTAATCTTGAAGAATTTGTTTTTATCTGAAAACCAAAACTCTTTAAAACTCTGATCCTTTATAGAACCAATTAAACCTTCATCGAGATTATAGGCTTTATCTTGGCAAGGATATATGTTTAGATCGGCCCCTATGATGGGGAGTATCTGAAGATAAGGACACCACTTATAATCTTTTTTAAAGGTTTCTAGTTGTTCGTGGTATGCATCAAATATTTCAAAATTATCATCAATAAATTCTTTCTTTGCTTTAGATATCTGTTCTTTTGTTATGTCAAATATGGGCTTATGATAATCACTATTCTTTTTTTTGTTGTTGCTTATCATGAGGGGTGAAACTTTTACACTATTGACTCTTAATTTTTTTAATCTCGCTATCAGCTCATAGATATGAGAGGCATTTTTCTTATCAATGATAATACTTATACCCAAATAACATTTTCCTCCTATATTTTTAAAATTCTCAATATTCTTCATAATTTTTGTAAATTCACCCTTTTGAACATTTCTATAAGAAGCATAACTTTCATCATCCCATCCATCAAGAGAGACTCTTAGCCATGTTGCATGTTTTGCAAAAATTTCTGCAACTTCCCCATTTAATCTTGAACCATTTGTTAGGGTGGCGAATTTTATATTTGCTTTAGATAATCTCTTAACAGTTTCAAATAAATAAGGATAACAAAAAGGTTCTCCTCCTCCGCTGAAAGTAATTGCTTTCACACCCATCTCTATTAAATCATCTACAATTTCCATCATCTTTTGTTCTGGAATGAAATCTTCAACCACCATATCTTTTCCTAGTTGTAAGTCCTTGGCCCTGTATGCACAATAATTACAACTATGGTTGCAAACATTCGTGGGCTTGATTCTTACATGTATTGGGGGCAGTATCTTATCATTTGTTTTCGGTAATGAATCTATCTTCTCTTTGAAATGAAATACTTTCATTTTGGTATATAAATGTCCCATTATAGACTCTCCAAATATCTAACTATGTGCATATGTTCAAATGGAAAAAAGATCTTTATATAAAGCTTATGGAATCACTTGCTTTTAACTTTGATATATTCTTTTACTATATTCTTACAGATATCATTTGTATCGTGTAATTTTATTCCGATGGTATCGGTTAATTTATCTGATTTCATTGAAATATTCAATGGCCTTTTTTCCCTGAGTGGGATATCATGGATGCTGCATTTGATAACATTGACTTTAACTGGTAAATATTTTTTAGTATGGTCAAGAAGCATTTCAAATAATTCCAGCCTACTATATGCTTTCTTACCTGATAAATGAAAAATGCCACTACAATCACTATTAATTAAACCAGCTATAGAATTAACAACATCTTTAATATATATCGGGTTAGATCTATGATCATGTGCACAGTAGATTTCTTTATTACCACTAATATCATCAAGCCAATTTGTAAAGAGAGTTTTGTCTCCGATTTGGGAGCCGAAAACTTTAGATATCCTCGTGATGATAAAATCGTCGCACATTTTTTGCATATATCTTTCAATTTCAACTTTTTGTTTGCCATAGGTTAGAATGGGACTTACAGGATCTTCTTCATCATAATTTCCTTTTTTACCATCAAAAACAATGTCGCTGGAAGTAAAAATAGGTTTTACCCCATATTCATTCAAATCATCTATAATTGATTTAATACTCTCAATATTCAATCTATTAGACTTTTCAATATCTTCGGCACAAGATTCTGGATTGGTATCACCCAGTAGGATGACTGCGTGAGAAATATTGTTTATATCTTTTAGAATCTTTGATAAATTCATAGATAAAGTATTAAAATAGATTCCGTTTTCAACAGGTTTACTATGATATGTTCTAATAGCATAATCGCTATTGAAATGTTCAAATAAATGTGTTCCAATATAACTATTCCCGCCTAAAATAAGTGTTTTATTTTTTACCAAATTAATCTCCTATTTTATTAAATATGATGATTATTCAAAATAAATAAATTCATAATCTCCAGTATATCCAAACTCTTTGAATAACCATTCCCACTCAGGTAGTTTAAAGAACGCCTCACAAGTCAATGCCCAGCACTGAAGGTTAAATAACTCATCTTCATTCCTGTAACTTTCTACAACAAGGTACTTATTTTTTCCAACCCGCTCAACCTCTTGCAAAGCAGATTTTAATTCATCTATATGTAGGTTGTGGAGAGTAGAAATAGAAATGACCAAATCAAATTCATTATTCTGAAAATCATATTTATTTTGCGCTTTATGCACAAACAACTCATTCTTTATCTCGGGTTTGGCATTTTCGATTGCATATTCTGATATATCAAAACCTACAACCTTACAATTCGGAAGAATTTTCTTGAATTCGTATAATAAAAAGGCTTTGCCACAGCCAACATCCAGAATTTTAGCATCTTCTGGAAGATCGTACATATCAATCAATTGTCTAGCAACAACACTCCACCTACCGTCATATTTATATCCCCCATAACCATGTCTTCTATCTCCATCCCAAAACTCTTTGCCGTACTTCCTAGCAACCCTCATGCATTCTATCTTATTATCATTCATCCTACCTAGATGGTCTCTTTCAGCTTTTTTATGTAAAGGAGTTATAACATTCACTAGTTTTCCCATATAAGATCACAAATATATCGGGGATAAGATAAAGATATAAAGTTTATGGATAAACTAATGTCTCTGAAACACTAATAAATTGTTACAAAAAATGAAAGAGCTTAAATAATTGCCCCTTTTTTCATTTAAATGAAAATATTAAACTATCAAGAGGATGAATTTTATGCCAATAGATTTGAATGAAACGGATATTGTTTTTGTGATGCCTCCACTTTCACATGAAGAAAGATATGGTGTGAAATTTGCGGCTGGTGGACAAACTCCACCTACGGGTTTGGCTCTTTTAGCAGCGGAATGTAGAGAAGGAGGCTATAATGTTGGATTAATCGATGCNGCTTGTTTGAATTTAAACTTTNATGAAACTGTTAATAAAATTCTTGAAATGAAACCCAAATATGTAGGACTTACAGCAGTGACAATTTCAATTTCTAATGCTGCAGAACTTGCTAAACGATTAAGAGCAAAAAATCCCGATATTCAAATAATTATTGGAGGGCCCCATATAACAGCAGTACCTAATGAAACTATAGAACGATTGGGATTTTTTTTTGATATAGCAGTAATTGGAGAAGGGGATATTGTTATTCTCGAGTTGCTCGATGCTTTAAAGAACAATAAACCTCTTTCTGAAATAAAGGGAATAGCGTATGCATCAAAAGATAACACACTTATCATAAATGAACGAAAAGAATTTATAAAAGATCTGGATAAACTGCCCTTGCCTGCTTGGGATTTACTACCGGACCTAGGAAAATATTATCGTCCGCCAGTACACACGATTAAGAAATTTCCTGTTGCACTTTTAATGTCATCTAGAGGATGTCCCGGTCTTTGTACTTTTTGTGATAACGAGGTTTTTGGAAGAAGACTGAGATGTCATTCTTCGGACTATGTTATAAAAATGATAAAAAATTTACAAAAGCATTACGGCATAAAAGAAATACAATTTAGAGATGATAATTTCATGGTTTTTAAAACTCGAACAATTGAATTATGTAAAAAAATAATTGAACAGAATATAGATATAACCTGGAGTTGTACAGGCAGGGTTGATATGATTACACCTGAAATGTTAGGTCTAATGAAAAGAGCGGGTTGTTGGCAAATATGGTATGGTGTAGAATCTGGAAGCGATAGAATTTTGAAATTTGTAAAAAAGAATACTACCCAAGAAAAAATAGCTAAAGCGGTGATTGATACTAAAAAAGCAGGAATTTCTCCGTGTGGCTTTTTTATGATAGGGTTTCCTACCGAGACAGAAGAGGAGATAAAACAGACAATTAAAACAGCATTAGAATTACCATTTGATGGGTTTAATATGAGCCACATGGCTCCATTCCCTGGCTCTGAAATGAGTTTAACAATCGGCCAATATGGTAATGTTGATAGTGATTGGAAAAAAATGACTGGTTGGAAGACTTTATTCGTTCCAAAAGATGTTTCTCGTGAAAGGTTAGTTCATTATAGTAATTTAGCTTTTAAAAAATTTTACTTAAGACCAAGAATAATATTCCATTATTTTAAGATGATAAGATCGTTCTACCACCTCAAAATGTATCTTATTGCAGCCATTGGCTTTTTGGCTATGGTAACACAAAAAAAAAGAGATTAAAAATTATAACATTTAGAAGATCTCATTTTTAGAAAGAAACTGTCTTAAATGAGTGGGTATTTTTAAATCATATATTTCCTTAAAAGGAAAATATCTGACTTCTTGCCCTTCAGTCAATTCAATTTCACTTGAAAGTGTGGAGATATCTCCTTTAAAATAGGTGATATGAACGTTCCTATCGGGAAAATCTACCTCTTTTAACAAGGTTATATTTTTTATTGGACAATTTATTTCTTCTTTTATTTCTCTTTTAATCGCTTCTAAACTAGATTCACCATTCTCAACTTCTCCCCCAATAAGTCCCCAGAATCCAGGGTTAGGAATTGAGGGTATATCATCTCTTAATTGCATCAACATTTCTCTTTTTGGATTAATTAAAAAGATTTTAACTGCTTTTTTTCTAATTATCATTTTTCATCTTGTAAACTTTTAAAATCTGTTTAAATAAAATTATCATGATCTTCTGTATTTTTTAATCTATGTAAATAGGAATTTATTAAATCCAACCTGCATCCCCTTTTGCAGTCTTNAACCCCTTTTTGTTGTATTTTTTTTAAAACTAATTCTCTATTTTCGCTTTTCCATATTTCAGAAAATTTATTTTCATATATATTTCCATATGCAAATTTTAAATGATTATAAAAAAGATGGCAAGGAAGAACATTTCCTTTTTCATTGATTATTGCAAAAAAGGGCAAACCATAACAATGAGGATATTCTCTATTTTTCGATACCCGATCTATTCTTTTTATTCTGAAAAAAACTTCAAAATCTTTTGTGTTAAACTTTTCTAACTCTTTTTTAAAATGAATAAATTTTTTATAATCTATATTAAATTTATTTATACTATTGGGATTTTGAGAATAAGGTTTTATCTGCAGATTATCTACCCCCATTTTTTTACAAAGTTCTGTTACTTCTAAAATTTCGTGTGCATTTTCTTCCATAAGTAAAAACTGAACTCCTAATGTGGTATTTAGATTTTTTTCTCTTTTGATTTCTACAGCATCGGAAAGGTTTTTTAAAATTATTGGAAAATCTCCCTTTGAACATCCATGAATTTTTGCATGGGTTTCTGGAGTTGCTGCATCTAGACTAAACCTTATCCATGAAGTAGAAGGAAGTGTTTCTTTAGCTATTGCCTTGTTAAATAAAGTTATATTCGTTGAAAATGAAACATCCATCCCAAACTCTTTTGTTTTTTTTATAATTAAAGAAAAATCGGGATGCAATGCTGGTTCTCCTGCTCCAGAAAAACAAATAGATTTAACCCCTATTTTCCCCATGTCTTCTAAATTCTGTAGAAGAATATCAGTTTTTAAAGTGTCAGTACCTCTTGCCCAATCCAATCCACAAAAGATGCATTTATGGTTACACTTGTTAGTTAATCCTATTTCAACATAAATGGGGGAACAATCTCCTTTTTTAAACCATTCAGATACTCTACTTGGATGGAAAATTAATTTATGATTGTCTATTTCTGGAGATTTCATTTTTTATATAGTATTTCTAAGGTCAATGGTTCATTTATGATTTTTGATATGGGTAAAATCCTTCATAATTTTTTTGGTTCATTTTTAAAATTAAAACCGATCGTAGAGTTCTCTTTTTTCAATTAACATGATGGGGCCTGGGGAAGATTGGGCAATTTTATAATATTTAATGATATCTTCTGGATTTTCAAGTTCGTAGACTGGAAAAGAAAGAGTTTCTTTAAAAATCTTGGTAAAATCTTGGGTATGTTGCGGTCCTGGATGAAGGGGTTCTTTTGAACCAATTACTGCACGAATTATGACTGGACATTTAAATTGACCCTTGGACATGCTCTCTATTTTGTCTAGGTGATTTATAATCCCGTCCATCGCATTTAACATGAAATCGTGCCTTTCAAAAAAAAGAACTGGACGATAGCCTTCTAGAGCCATACCCATAGTTAAACCAATCATTAAATTTTCTGCTACAGGGGTTTCAATTTTTTGTTCTTTGGCTATGTCGTTTAAAGTACCATAAGCTTGAGAACCAAAACTGATGTTATAACCTAAAAAAACAGTATTTTTATCTTGAGCTAGGTTCTCCATAGATTCCTTTATTGCATCTTTATAAGTCATCAGAAACTAGAACCTCCTGATTTTTGACCTGAAAAATCGATCCATTTACCAGTTGCTACATGTGGAAATGTTGGATCATAAACATATTTCTTTACACATTTTGGCCAAGGAATTTCAGATTCACCATAACGCTCTTTTTTCGATGTTTCCACAGATCGATTGTTATCTTCTAGTATAAAAGTACAAGGTAAATCCTTGCCATCTACATATCTGACAGCTTCATAAAAATGCCCCTCATCTTCTGCTCCATCACCAACAAAACACCAAACATGCTTGTCACTTCCTTTTCTTTTTAATGCTAAAGCAACCCCTGCTGCAATGGTTGGACAACCAGCTACAATAGCCGAAGTAATAAAATTTAACTCTTTATCAAAAACATGCATACTGTCTCCTTCTAAGATAAATTTCTTTAAACTTTCTGGAGATCCGCCCGCTAAAAGATAATGATAATGAGAACGATGTGTTGAAAAAATATGATCTCCTTTCTTAACTTCTTTAAAAATTTCAATTAATTGATCTTCATTCCCTCCTGAAAAATGGATAGGATAGGGTATTTTTGCAGCTTCCCATAATTGGACCATTTCTTTTTCGAATTTTATTAAATCGTCTTTATTCATTTTCTTGATAATTTTTTAGAAATTTTTGTTTTTAAAGATTATTGTACTTGAGGGGTGGTTTAGAGTTTTTAAAGAATTATCCCCATTTAAGAAGAGTTTTAATATACTTAAAAAGTGCTTCTGGTTGGATGCCTTCTTTATTACCAATTATTTGTACTGCTAAGGCTCCTACTGCATTTCCTATAAACCCCATCAAGTCTATTGGCATACCCTTGGCAATACACAATGAAGTAATGGAAAGGTATGCATCTCCTGCACCCATTCGATCCACAATCTCTTTAGAGAAAACAGGTATGGTGTAACTCCCTTCTTTTTTAGAGTAAGTAAAAGAACCTTGATGACCTCTTGTAATTGCTATGTTGTCATAGTTTCCTAATTTTATAAGTTTTTTGTTGATTTCTTGAATATTTCCAAACTTTTCTTTTGTGGCAAGACGACTTTCTTCTTCATTTATACTTATATAATTTGCTTTAGGATATTTATCCATTGTATTAAATCCAACATTTGCACTGTTGGTTTGGGTATTAACTGCTAAAAATTTGGCTTTATTACATAAGATTTCTATGATGTTTTGTGTAATAAGTCCATGGCCAAAATCAGAGACAACTACTAAATCGTAATTGGAGATTGTTTGATTTAATTTATTTAGGATTTCTTTTTCTAATTTTTTAGATATGGGGAGGTCATCTAAAAAATAAACTGCAAACATCTTTGTAAGGAAGGTATGATGTACAAAACGCCTCTTTTTGATAGTGGGTTGATCTGAATGAAAAAAAGTTGGTTGAATATTT
Organism: Nanobdellota archaeon; assembly: GCA_002687825.1. Taxonomy (GTDB): domain Archaea; phylum Nanobdellota; class Nanobdellia; order SCGC-AAA011-G17; family ARS1403; genus ARS1403. The sequence goes on along the minus strand of NZBI01000014.1, from coordinate 7,631 downwards.
TTTCTTAAATTTTTTAAAATGAAATCTTTTTCATCATCTTCATTTCCTAAACAACTAATTAAATCTACTTGTTTACAGAAATTTGCGATATGATTTGCGGTTGCTAGGGCCCCTCCTGCAAATTTTTCACTTTTTAGATATTTTACAGGGATTATACTATTTTTTAAAGATTTTCCGAGGGGTTCACAATAACAATACTCATCAAGGATAGTATCACCTATTACTAAGACTTTTAAATCTTTTAATTTTTGTATTTCTTCAATAATATAATCTCCTGAATATTTATTACTGAAGCGCGTTAGAAATTCCTGTGTTTCTTTTTGGTATACGCCAAAATGAACATTTAGTAGTTTTGTAGAACTAAAAACAATTCCGTCTGTAAAGTGCATTTTTCCGCCTATAGATTTTATTATTTCTGCTTCTTTTTGAATTCTGCCAGTCTCATCTTTAAGATTGGCAAATTCACTACCTTTTGCGTAAACATCTGGTTTAAGCTTTTTAATGGTCTCTACGGCAGTAGGCCACTCGTTTAAAGCTACATAATCTACACAGCTTAATGCAGCAAGAGATTCTGAACGTAATCCTTCATTAAAAACAGGTCTGCCAGGACCCCTATCTATGAATTTATCTTTAGTTGTTGTAACAACCAAGATATTTCCTTCTTTTTTAGCACTTTCCAGATATTTCATGTGTCCGGGGTGAAGTAGATCAAAGACACCATGACAATGGACTACCTTTTTACCTTCTTTTTTATATTTTTGAATAATTAATGCTAATTCATCTATTGTTTTTATCTTCTTGTTAATCTCTTCAATATCGATTCCCATTTTTATTATATTTTATTTTAGATTTATTTTTTGTGAATTGATATTGTAAGAATCTCTTTATAAGCATTTATATCCCTAGAGTTATATATGTAATTAGCATTTTAGACTTTGGAAATCTTTTTATAACTATTTTTTAAAAATAAACTAATGAGATTTATACTCCCGGTTTGTATTGTTATATCTTTTTTAGTAGTAGCTTATATGACTCCCTGGTCTATAAGGTATTTGAAAAGGATTGGGTTAGTTGTGAAAGATCAGAATAAGAAAGACAAAAATTTAGTTCCCATTTCGGGTGGGATGACTGTTTTGTCAGGATTTTTTATTGGTATGATGTTATATATTTTCTTGCAGACTTTTTTGCCGGATGGTTATACATTAAACATTAAAGCATTAATTTATTTACTGAGTGCTTTGATTTCTATAATTATGATTACTTTTGTAGGTTTTATCGATGATTTAATGATAAAACAAAATCATGAGGTCTCTATAGGATTAAAACAATGGCAAAAACCTTTGTTAACTTTAACTGCAGCGATTCCATTGATTGTTGTTAATGCAGGTGTGAGTATATTGGTTGTGCCTTTTTTTGGTAAGATGGATATAGGTTTGATTTATCCTTTACTTTTAATTCCAATAGGAGTAGTCGGGGCTGCTAATATGGTTAATATGTTGGCGGGTTTTAATGGTTTAGAAACAGGAATGGGCATGGTCTATATCGGAATGTTGACCCTTTATGCCTATGTACATGGAGATTTTTTTGTTTTGGGAAGAACAATGGTAGTTGTAATGGGGGCTATCATATTTGCTGCTTTATTGGCTTTCTATTTATTTAATAAAGACCCGGCTAAAATTTTACCAGGGGATTCTTTAACATATTTATTGGGAGGAACATTAGCAAGTATGGCGATTATAGGAAATATAGAAAAAGCAGCCTTAATTGCATCTACTCCTTTCTTAATTGAATTTGTTTTGAAATTTAGAGGGAATTTTAACAAAAGAAGTTATGGATATTATGAAAAGGGTAAAATCAAATCTTATTATAAAAAAATATATTCGTTGCCTCATCTTTTGACTAGAACAGGTAAATTTACAGAAAAACAAATTGTTCATATTTTTATTTTGGTTGAATTATTTTTTAGTAGTTTAATATGGGTGGTTTAGGTGGGAAGATTTCTTCATTCTTTGTTGGAAAAGAATAAGACTTTAATTAAAGATAATCTTATTCTTTTTTCAGCGATTGCATTCACAAATCTTTTTAATTATGTTTATAGATTTTATGTTGGAAGGTCTTTAGGGCCTGCAGATTTTGGTGTTTTTGAGGTATTGATTTCTATTATTTATATTATAGTTATTCCTCTCATGGCTATACAAACCTCTTTATCAAAGTTTGTAGCAGAATTTAAAGTTAAGGAAGAAAAAGAAAAATTAGCTTATTTATTTTCTAAATCGATAAAGCACATGGGGCTTGTTGGATTTTTTATAGGAATTGTTTTTTTAGCTATTAGTCCTTTGTTATCTAATTTTTTAAATATTAGCCGAATAGGTCCCTTTGTTATTATTGGAATATTTATGATTTTTAATTTTTTAGTTCCTGTTTTTAGAGGATTTTTGCAGGGTTTGCAGAGTTTTAAACTATTAGGGTTGAGTTTTATTTTAGAAGGAATGACTAAAATTGTAGTGGGAATTCCTTTAATTTATTTGGGATTCAGACTAAATGGTGCTGTACTAGGTTTTATTTTGGGCTTTGTTTTTCCGCTTTTAATCATATTTTATTTTATTAATAAATTATTTGTAAAAGTGAAAGAAAAATTTGATACTTCTAAAATTTATAAATATTCTTTTCCAGTTTTGTTGATGTTAATAAGTTTAACAGCGTTTTATACATTAGATGTGATTTTAGTTAAAAAATTCTTTAATCCTGTTGATGCAGGTTATTATGCTGCATTGAGTTTGTTTGGAAAGATTATCTTTTTTTCATCAATGTCCATTAGTATGGTTATGTTTCCAAAAGTTTCAGAATTGGCTTCTCAAAATAAAAATACTAAATCTCTATTGTTTAAATCTTTGATTATTGCTTTTGGAATTGGTGTAGTTGGAAGTTTATTTTATTTTTTTATTCCAAAATTTATTATTAATTTAATATTTGGTCAAGAATATTTAGTTATAAGTAATCTATTAGGTTTATTCGGAATAGTTATGTTGATATATTCTCTTTCTTATGTTTTATCTTTTTATAATATTGCTTTACATAGAACTAACTTCTTATATTTATTAGGTTTTTTTAATTTATTAGAAATTGTTTTGATTAGTTTATTTCATGATAGTATTGTGCAAATAGTAGGAATATTAATAATAGTTATGCTTCTCTTATTTTTCAGTATGATTATTTACACTATAAAAAATGACAAAGCTATCAATAATTATTCCGGCGTACAATGAAGAAGAAAGGATAGAAATTACTCTTCGAAAATATGCGGAATTCTTTAAAGAAGAAGAGATTTATGTTGTAGTAAATGGATGTAAAGATAATACTCTTGGAGTTGTTGAAAGAATTGCTAAAGATTATAGAAATATAAAATATGTAAATTTTGAAGAAGCTATTGGTAAAGGTGGGGCAGTTCTTGAGGGGTTTAAATTAGCTGATAGTGAATTAATTGGTTTTGTAGATGCGGATATGTGCACTTCTCCTGAAGCATTTAATGAATTAGTTAAAAACATAAATGGCTATGCGGGGATTATTGCGTCTAGACATGTGGAGGGAGCTAGGATATTAACTCCTCAACCTTTTTTGAGGAGATTATCAAGTAGGGTATTTAATATTATGGTGAAAATTTTATTTTTTATGAATTACAAAGATACTCAATGTGGGGCTAAAATATTTAGAAAAGAAGCTATAAAATCTATTATAGATTTGATGAAGGAAAAGAGGTGGGCTTTTGATGTTGAATTACTCTATNTAATGAGAAAAAATAAATTTAAAATTAGAGAATATCCCACAGTATGGAAAGAGCCGGGAGATTCTGGATTGAATTTGAAAAAAGTAGGGCCAGAGATGTTTCTATCTTTAATTAAACTGAGGTGGAGAGAACTCATAAATAATTAGAATAGGGACCTCATTAGGGCCCATATAGGCTTGAACAGGGGTTAATAAATCTTGGTTATTTACAGGCCATTTGTAAGCCCATTCGGGAGATCTTTCTAACTGACTTAAAATCATATATCTCGCATTATTTTCTTTGATATAACTTTTGAAAGTTTCTTCTTTTCCCCAGTGAATCACTTTTCTTTCGGCGTAGTAAGCTAAGAAGGGGGCCCCATCTGCCACAATTACATCTTGGGGATTTGAATTTTGTTTTAGCCAAGTCCCGGCTTCTTTAAACTGAATATAAGAATCCTTTTTAGAGTTAATCATATTATCTGCAAGGTCGATTTGGTAGAAGGCAGAAGGAATAAGAACTAAAAGAACAAATGTTAATGCGAGGTATTTGTTGAATTTTTCTATTAAATTATAAATTTTTAAAATTATTAATGAAATTAAGATGAATACTGCGGGGAAGATATAAAACATGTATCGGGGTTCAATATGATCTAACGTTCCGAAATATAAGAAAGGAATTAGAAATAATAAAAATAAAAATAAACTTCGTTGTAATTTTTTGTTTGTCTTGATTAAATCAAAACCTAATACTAGATTAAAGAATAAGATTAAAATACTTAAAACAAATAAAATAAGAAGTGTGTTAATTGGGCTATACAAATAAGTGGTAAATAATTTAGAATAACCTGGAATCAAAAAATTGTGGGCATAAGAACTACTTGTAGAAATTATTGCTATTTGATTGAATTTTAAATAATACCAAATGAAGTAGGGGGCCAAGATAATTAAGGATATAATTGCAGAAATCCAGAGGGGTTTGTTTTTTAAAAATTTTAAATTTTCAGTTATTAGTAAATAAATTAAAAAAACAACTCCGATTAATCCGACCGGGAACCTTAACAGGATTCCGATTCCCAAGGTTAGTCCCATTAAATATATGTATAGTTTAGATTTGTCTGGATAACCCTTCCAAAATAAATATGCAACGATTGTCCATAAGGTGGTTGTAGGCATACCTGTCAAAATTCTTGCGGTGAAAAATAAATGAAGATAAAAAATGGACATTAAAAAAGAAGCTATAAATCCCGTTTGTTTATTATACATTTCTTTAGCTAACAAATAAATGAAGTAAACTCCTGCTACTGAAAGAATTAATTCCAAAATTCTTAAAGGAAATTCAGGGTTAAGTCCTATTTTATAAAATATAAATGCTACAAAGGGAAGTAACATGGGTCTGACTGCAGGGATGTTGTAAGGAATATTGAAGGCCCAATTTTTTGCGATTACAAGATACTCTACTTCATCAAACCATAGTGCAGAGTTAATATTGTAATATTTTAACCTTAAAATAAATGCAAAAATTAAAATTCCGATTAATAAAGGGTTTGAATTTTTATCTAGGAAAGATAATGCTTTTTCATATAGGTTTTTATTTTCAATTTCAGATTTCATTTTCTTTTTTAGTCAAATTTTGTAAATCGTAAATCCATGCTGCTTCTGTTTTTTTCGAATAAATTATTTTATTGGGAACATAATTCTTGTTTAATTCTACTAATAAAGGTTCTAAATCTATCTTCTTAGATAAATTTGGATCCAAGATTATGTATCGAATAGTTTTATTATAAGGTTTAAAGTAAATTACTTTTTCTTCCATTGTAGGATATCTTCCAACTTCTTGTCTGAAACTTTCTTCAAAATAAAAATTGGGGAGACTCTGTTCCTGATTTAGATAATAAAAAGTTATTCCACCCAATAAGACAGTTTCATTTGCTTTTAAAGTTGTTTTAAAATAACTTGCAAGGTCTTTCTGAACAAAACGTTCTAATCCAACATTACAATCCTCTTGGCTAGTTAATCTGCATAAGAAGGGGTTTTTTGTTTCAAAGTGGGGACTAGAAGATAGGGCTAGTGTAAAGGAAAATGCTACATAGACTAATAATAAAGATAAAAAAATGAGTTTTCGGTTTTTAAGTTTGAACAGGTTAAAAAGAGAATAAGTTTTATTAGAGAAAGCCAATGAAGTTAATAAGATCAATCCGAAAGAGAAAGAAAGAAAAATTCGGGGATAAACTAAAGTTTCAACAGATAATAGAAGAAGTATTAAGAATATAGTGAGGTGAAAAATAAATTTTTCTTGTTTGTTTTTTCTGATTCTAAAGAGTCTGACTAACAGATATAGGGAAAATAAAATCAAAAGTATGTCAATTATATTGAGAGTGAGCAAAAAATAGAATATACTTTCAAAGACATCCTTGTTTAGAGTCAATGTGCTTTTATCAGAGTAGACTGATTGGTATTTATTCACAATATCTATTAAATTTTTGGGATTTAGATAAAGAGGTATTAAAAAAGTTAAAATGTAAAATAGAAAAGAAAAGGTTGAAATAAATATCAATCGGGAGGGTTGTAGTTCTTCGTTATAATCTATTTTTTTAAAAACATCTAGATCTAATTTGAATCCGATCTTTCTTATTAATTGTAAAAGTTCTCTCTTGTATTTTAATATTAAAATGAAAGTTGCAAAGAGTAAGTAAGCTCCGTTTGGAAGTTTTACTGCAAAAGCTAATGCGAAAGAGGTATAAGAAATGATGAAGAGAAATATTTCTTTCTTATTTTTCTTAGAATCGTAAGCAAGCCAAAGGAATAAAAGTCCTGAAACTATGAAAAAATACCCCATAAGATCCACATGAATCCATCTACTAAGTTGTAATAATCGGGGGTAAAACGCATAAAAAGAAATTACAAAAAGAGCGCTATACTTATTAAGAAGATTTAAAGCCAATAAAGAAATAGCTAAAAATAAAAGTATTCCAAAAAGATACATAGGAATATGACAATAAGGAAAGGCGTTTATTAACTGGGTTCCTATTAATTCCTCTCTACCGGGATAGAACATTGGTTTTATTTCGGAAACTTTCGAGAAATCTTCTCCGGATAACATGCAACCAGAAGCGATAATTAAATTTCCTAAAATGGGTTCTCCTTGACCTGCTAATCCTGGATAACCAATCGAAGAAGAGGGATGAAAGGCTAATAATCCGGTTGGAATTGTAGACATATCATCATTCCAGTAACCAACTTCCGAAAAATCGTTTAATCTTATGAAAATTCCAAGAGCAAGAATAACAAGTAATAAAATTAGAGATAACCTATCACGTCTAAATCTGTTCAAAAACCCCATTTATGAGTTAAAATGCCATATATTTTTAAGAATTTCTAATATTAANNGGAGTGGTATGANNGNCTTATTNACCACNTATTCTGGANTNGGGNNNGGNGGTGCGGAAGTGAGNATGAGNNTNTTAGCNNNAGGNTTNAGNGAAAGGGGNCATGANGTGNNNATTGCNTCTTCTGGANANTATGAAANTGGNNTNAAATTTAANAAATTTNGNAANATTCCNTTTTATTCATTACATAATAAATATTTAGAGAAGTTTTTTTCTAGAATTGTTAAGGAAAGAGGAATAGAGATAATTCATGCTCAAGATAGATTAACTTCTATAGCGGCCATTAGGGTGGCTAAGAGGTTTAAAATCCCTGTGGTGGTGCATTTTAGGGATTATTGGTTTTGTTGTCCTAGGAGTAGTTGTTTAACCTCTGATTTGAAGGAATATGAAAAATGTAGTTATTGGACTATTTTAAAGAAATTTCCTATGAAAAGATGGACCTGGGATATGTATAAGTGGAGATATGTTAAATCTAAATGG
>NZBI01000013.1 GCA_002687825.1 Nanobdellota archaeon | reverse complement strand
TCCTATTCATCATTTCCATTTGATCCTCAACAGTATGCGGTTCTGGCTCATCTCTACCTATTCTTTGACTTGTTGTATACCTAGTAGGTCTAACTTCTCCAGTTTGCTGATTTATCAACATCATCTCAGATTTTCTATCCGTAACATCTTTTATCTTCCTATCCTCATCCAACTCCTTCAATCCCTCTTTCTCCCATTTCATCGCAGGAAAACTACCAGCATGTACAACAATCGGCGTACTTCCTTTAGGATCCAATAAATGAGCCTTATCCATAACGCCCTCTAATTGTTTTATTTTCCTCTGTTGTTCATGAGGATCCCATCCTTGCTGTGAAAATCCAGCTAAATCCAAATCTTGAATCGGTGCATGTAATGAGGGTTCAGCGCCAGTTAACTTAGCCATTCTATGTATTTCAGTAAAATGTTCCTTAGGAACTTGATCTAGTAATCTCTGATTCATAGTTCCTAATTCAACAGCCTTTAAACCTTGATTTAACCTAGAATTTAATTCCCCAATTTGATTCGCGACTTGCGGAGAAGTAGTAGCTCCAATTCTAGAAGCTTCCATAGAAAATTGATATTTAGAATCCATACTACTAGAATAGTCTTTCTTTATTCCCAATTCTTTTTCATCAGCCATTTAAATATAATCTCCTAATCTTTTTTTCTTCTTATCTCTATCTACTCCTAAAGTATCATCAAAGGCAGTTTTATCAACAAAACTATCTCTCTTAGTTTGATATTCCACATTGTCCTCTTGATATTTATCATTATCCTTACTCATATGATAAGATCCCATTTTACTATCTATCAAACCTTGAGTTTCCGCATTACCTATGTGCCCACCACTAGCTATTTGATTGCTCTGTTCTAATTGTTGATGTGTACTTCCCGTGGTATAGTTTACACTTCCACTTTTATTTGAAGTATAGTCAACATCTTGCCCTTGTATTGGCGTAGCTTCCTGATTAGGAATGTCTAATTCCACTTCAGGTTCAGGTAATTGTACTGTTAATTTAGGTTCCTCAGGCTCTAACTCAACATTTTCTTTTGTAACTAATTTTTCTAATTTAGAACTACCATAAGATTTTTTCTTCTCTAATAGTTGTTTTAATAATTCTTTTAATTTTTTATCTTTAGTTTTTTCAATTAAATCTCTAATAAATTTCTCCTTATTTCTGGCTTTTTTAAGTCCTTCAATAATATCTTTCATTTCCATACTAGAATTAGTATATTACTTTATTTATATTATTTATGCTAAAAATTATCTATATTTAGGATAAGGGTTTACTCTACCAAATGCGCTCTGAGGATTAGCATCTATTCTTGCATTATTCTTAGCAATTTCCGCCCTTACAACTTCTTTTTCTCCAGAAGGAATAAATCCAGATGTTCTAGGATGTTTTTTTGTACCATCCTCATTTCTATTTTCTGGCTTAACAACTTTTACCATAGTCTTTCCAACCCTATACCTATTTCCCTTAGCACGATTACCATAATGATTAGCAGAATTTAATCTTTCTAATAGATCAGGTGAAATATCTCCCGCATATAAACCTTCATCAGCTTCCATCAAAGGTCTATCGAAAACACCTTCATCTTCTGCTTTTTCAAATAATTCCTTAGTCGCGTATTTTTGCAGAAATTCATTGTTATCCATTTCCATATCTCTTAGAAAAGCATCATAGGTCCAAATACTTACTCTTTCCCCATCAATAACAACAATTGAATCTTCCCTATGAAATCTATTTTTAAATACTGATTCCCCCAATCTATAAAGTAAAGAAGCATCAGATTCTTCTTGTCTCATCCTATCCATTACAAAAATAGCATTAGCAGCTTCATCAGTCATCTGTTCTAAAGCTCTTCTAGCCCTACCATTAGAGATATGTTTATTTCCTCTATCTCCTGGTCTAAATCCTTTTGACATAGTAAAAACTAAAAATCTACCCTATATAAACTTTACTCTGTATACATCCCATGAGCTTTCTTATAAACCAAATAAACAGCATATGCCGATTGATTAGAAGATTTAGCAACATCACTCCTATCCTCTCCTTCAACTCTCTCAACAGTATTTTTACTTATTTTCTTAATAAACTCAGGAACACCTTTAAAATTTTCACCTAAAGCTTGTAAAGGACCAGGACTCTTTGCTTTATCTTCTTTTTTTATTTTATCTTTCAATTTCTCAATATCTTTAACAACATTTTTTCTCAATTTCTTGTCATCAATAGTTTCAACAAATTCTTGCAAAAATCCCAATCTTTCCCTAGGATCCTCAAATTCTTTATCTTCACCTTCAAAATAATCTTTTAAGCTTTCCTCAACTTCTTTAATAATATCATCTCCTAAATTAGCCATTTCAAAAGCTTCATGTAATTCATATTCTTCAACTGCTTTCTTCTCATCAGCATTTAAAGCAAATCCTCTAAATTGCATATCCACTCTCCCACCTTGAGTATAATGCACTCCAGCTTGACTCTGTCTCATCGTATGTGGAATAGTTCTAAAATCAAAAGTAGCCTCAACAGCCATAAAAAAATCTCCTTGTTTCTTAGTTCCTAATAAAGAAGCTTGCACTTGTAAAGTATTAAAAGTTGTAACTAAATCAGGAGATCTACTAACCTCAGAATTTAATCTTTTGGCAGCTTGAAAATAAGGTTTTGCCCATTGCCCATATAATTTTAAACTCTCAATCTGGGATTTTAAATAATTTCTTTCAATTTTATATCTTCTTTCTAATTCCTTACCACTCAACCTTTCCCAAGTTAAATAATCTGCCATCCTAGGACCTAAAATCCTTTTAACCCTCTCATTCAAATCCATAACCCTCCCATTTAATTCCAATTTTTCATTTTCAGCAGCCATAAAAGCATCTCTTAAAGTAACAAATTGTAATTGTTGAGCCATCATATTAATACTACCTCTGCCCCTTTGAACATCAACCTTATCCATCCAAAACTGTTTCAAAGACAATCTGGCATTTTCTTTTTTATCATCATCCTTCAAATCTTTATACAATTGTAATCTTTGATCAAATTCTTTTAAATCATATAAAATATTAATAACACTCCTAGTAACAGTATTTATTGTCCCTAACAACTTCATAGCCCTATCTTGCATTATACTTCCTCTAGTCCCCAAATCTCCAAAAAATCCAGAACCAGCAGCTGCTTCAAATTGATCAATGGTTTTTTCAACATCAGCACCTAAACCCCAATAAGTATCTCTCATCCAATCTAAAACCCAAAAATAAATTGGCTCTAAACCCTCAGAAAAAGAATCATAAACAATTCTATATCCGCTCTCATTAATTTTCTTATCAATCTCTTTCTTTTCATCCGCATCAAAGCTATAACCCATGCTAGACATATTAGAACCAGAAATACCTCCTCCACTATCACTTACCATAGCTTTCAAATGACCTTCAATCTTCTTCTTTTTCTCATCATCCTTCAGATCTTTATATTTATCTTCATAATGCTTCTTTACAGCCTTCACCACAGTAGAGTCAATTACAACCATTTCAAACCTCTTTAACAATTATTAGAAGTTAGTAATATAAAAAACTTTTTATAGTAAATCTTATTTTAAGTTAACATGGGAATTTTCAGCAAGCTTAAATTTTGGAAAAAAGACAAACTACCAGACTTACCAGACCCTCTTCCAGATATGTCCCTTCCAGATCAATTGCCACCAGCAGAATCAGGCAGATTTCCACCAGAAGAACAAAGAAGAGATTTTTCATACCCTCCACCACCTCAATTTGAAGAACCAGTTCAGCAAAATAATAATAGTGAATTCCAAGTTATTTCCTCAAAGTTAGACGTTTTAAACGCAAAATTAGAAGTTTTAAACGAAAGATTAAGCAATGTTGAGAGAAACTTAAATGAAGCCAAAGTAAAATGGTAAGTAAGGTTTTCCTAATAGCATTTTTAGTAATAATAATTGATAGAATTACTAAATTTATTTTCTTTGAATCCTCTTCAATAAACAAAGGTGCAGCTTTTAGTATCTTACAAGGTTACACTTGGTTATTTATCTTAGCAGCCGTTATAGTCACAATAATAATTATAATGAGTAGAAATGAAAAACAATACCAATTAGGAATGGGTTTCTTGCTGGGAGGAACAATCGGAAACTTAATTGATAGATTAGTTTATTCTGGAGTGATAGATTTTATCAAAATTTCAATAATCCCTTCATTTAATGTAGCAGATTTCTCTAATGTTTTAGGCGCTTTGTTAATAATCTATAAGATGTACAAAGAGTAGTTTTTTAAACACAAAATAAGCAAGAAATCTCATGACAGATCAAATCTCAGATATAGAATTAGCCGGAGAACTAGCTCACCATATAATTAATCCATGTAAAGAAGGAATGCAAGAAAGTTACTCAATTAGAGCAAGATTAATGATGCGTACGATGGAAAATCCCTATGCTATATCATTTTTAGAAGCCGTAATAAGAAAATATTCTAGTTCTTCTTAGCAAAAACGTTAACCCATTTAAAATCTTCACCTTCTTGAACATAACTATTCAATATTTCAAATCCAGCTTTCTCTAAAAATTTTTCTAATTCTTCTTTATTAAAGAAACTAATCATTATTTCATTTTTCCCTAATTTTTCATGCTCAATTAATTTTTCATCTTCTCCTTCTCTAACAGAAATAAAAAACACTCCATTTTCATTCAAAATATTAAAGATTTTTCTAAAAACTTCTCCAATATTTCCTTTGGATAGATAAGAAATAGAATCTTGAGCCCAAATTCCGTCAAAACTATTTTCCTCAAAACTTAAATTATTAATATCCATAATTTTAAATTTTCCTTCAACTCTCTTCCTCGCTTCTTCAATTATTTTCTCAGAAGCATCAATACCAAAAACATCAAACTTATACTCGATAAAGTATTGAACATCTCTACCACACCCACATCCCAAATCTAAAATTTTACTTTCTTCAGGAACTAAAGAAATAAACTTGTTTAACTCAAATTGTAAAATATTATCAAAAGTAAAATCAGCATACTGTTCAGCAAATTTATTAAATGAATTTATAACATTCATTACTAAACGCTATCAAAATTTTATTTATATAGTTTATGTAGGTTAAGAATTACTCTGCATCCATAATCTCAATAGCTGTAGTAATTATATTAGAATACGTAAACTCCCCATCCTAATTAAAGACAATTTTATCATTTTCTTTAAATCCTTACTCTTAACATTTCTCATAAAAAAACTTAAAAAATACCAATTTAAAAGCTTTTCTAGCTTAAATCACATCAATTCTTCTATCTTTTGGAACATAATTTAACAATTTATCATTAACAATCCTACCCGTACCAAAGAAATCATCTTTATTTTTTATTAAAACAAATCCTTTTAAATTTTCTTTAACTAAAAAGTCTTCACCCAATAACCATCTTCTTAATTCATCATCATTTAACTCTAATATATTTTCCTTAGCTTTTTCACCAATTATCTGACTTCCCTCAACACTTAATCTTATTTCATTCTTACTTTCAGTAGCAAAATACATTCCTAAAGAATTAACTTTTAAATCAAAGTCAAAACTTTTAAAATCATTAGACAATAAATATATCTTCCCCTTAGTATTCTGATAAAAAACATAATCTAATTTCAAATTAGAAATACCATAAACACTCTCCAAATTAGCAATTATTTCCTTAATCTTTTTCCTGTTCAATGCTTTTAATGTATCCATTTAATTTTTTAATTAAGTAAAATATTTAAACGTAACTCATTAAAGATTAACTATGGAAAAGGAATTAATTCTTAAATATGTATTACAAAATGCAATAAATTACAATGGTAAAGCAAACCCCGGAGCCATAATAGGAAAAGTATTACAAGAAAAACCAAATTTAAAGCCAAAAATAAAAGAAATTTCTAAAGAAATAAATAAAATAGTTCAAGATATTAACAAATTAAACATAGAAGAACAAAGAACTCAATTATTAAGCTTAGATCCAAAACTATTAGAAAAAAAAGAAGTTAAAAAGAAAGAGTTACCAGAATTAAATATAAAAAATTTAGTAATGCGTTTCGAACCTTCCCCATCAGGAGCTTTACATATTGGTCATGCTTATGTTCTAGGATTAATTCATTTAGTTTGTAAAAAAAACAATGGAAAACTAATAGTCAGAATAGGAGATACAAATCCAGGAAACATAGTAAAAGAAGCATATGATCTAATAAAAGAAGACGCAAATTGGCTAACAAATAACTCTATTGATTCCTTTCCAATTCAATCAGAAAGATTAGAAATTTATTACAAATATGCAAAAAAAGTTTTAGAATTAGGAAAAGCTTACATCTGTACTTGCGATCCCGAAGATGCTAGATCCAAAATAAACAGTGGAAAAGCATGCCCTTGTAGAAATCTAGAAGCTAAAGAACAATTAGAAAGATGGAAGTTAATGTTTTCTAAATACAAACCAGGAGATGCAGTCCTAAGAATTAAAACAGATATAGAACATAAAAATCCAGCCATGAGAGATTGGCCAGCTTTTAGAATATCAGAGAAAGAACATGTAAAAACAAAAAACAAATTTAGAGTATGGCCTCTAATGAATTTCGCAGTTACCATAGATGATCATGAAATGAAAGTAAATGTAACAATAAGAGCGAAAGAACATAGAGATAATGAAAAACGTCAAAAATATTTATATGATTATTTTAAATGGGAATCTCCAAAGTGTTTGTACGTTGGTAGAATTAATTTTTCAGATATGAAAGTCTCCGCATCTCTAGCAAAAAGAATGATAAAAGAAAAAAGAAGAACTGACTGGGATGATATTAGATTACCTTTCTTACCAGCTTTGAGAAAAAGAGGATACCAACCCAATGCTTTATTAAAATTCGCAGAAGAAATTGGACTCTCAGAAGCAGACAAAGTAACCAACAAAAAAGAATTTTTTAAAAGTATTAATTCCTTTAATAGGGATTTAGTAGATGAAACTTCAGATAGATATTTTCTAATCTTAGAACCCTATAAAAAATTAGAAATTAAAAACGCACCTAAAAAAAATATTCAATTAGATCTATATCCGGGAGTTAGACTGGGCGGAAGAAAATTCTACACAGAGAGCGAGTTTTATTTCGAAGAAAAATTCAAAAAAGACCAAGTCTACAGACTAATGCATCTATATAACATAAAAAACAGAGAATTCTTATCTGAAGAACAAGATGAACGTTTATCAGCAAAGATGATTCACTGGTTACCCACAAAAAATGCAATAGAAATCGAAGTTTTACAAGAAAATAACAAAATTACAAAAGGATTAGCAGAAGAATCAATTAAAAAAGTAAAAAAAGGAGATATAATCCAAGCAGAACGTTTCGCCTTCCTAAAATGTTTAGACAACAATAAATTTATATATCTCCACAAATAATCCTAAAACAATAACTTTATAAAGAGTTAATTACTAATTAATAGTAACAAAAAGGAAATAAAATGGCAAAAAGAATATTAGTTGTAGATGACGATGGTATGTTAAGGAATTTAATACCTAAAATGATAAACTCATTAGGATATTCCACGTACACAGCAAGTAATGGACAAGAAGCATTAGATTTAATTGAACAAAATGGAAGCTTACCAGACCTAGTTCTAACAGATTATGATATGCCAAAAATGGACGGTCCTCAATTAAGACAAAGATTGTTAGAAAATGAAAGAACAAAAGCAATACCTGTACTTTGTATGAGCGGAGACATAAGTAAAGAAAGAAGAGAAACTGTTAACGCAGACGGATACGTACAAAAGCCGGATGTATTCATAGGATTGGAACCTTTATTATATCATCTTTTAGGAGAATAAAAATGTCAGAACAAATAGGATTTCATAAAGGATCTTTAGCAACTTTATCTAAAGAAAGAGAAGAATTATTAAAAATAGTTAAAATAACAGAACAATTGATGGAAGCTCACATTAAAGCTTTAAAAGAATTAGGCGTAGATTTAGAAGCTGAAGCTAAAAAAGCTCAAGAAAAGGATTCTACAGATTTAGACAAAAGAGTAGCTTAAAATGGAAACTTTTACTTATGACGAAAGTCGTGACTTAGTAAACAAAATTCATAAAAAAATAGGTTCCTACTGGACTAAAGACATATACTTTCCTGGAATGGGTGAAGTTATATCCTGGGTTAACAAATCTGATTCAAAAGTGTGGGAACTTATTGAATTAGCTGAAGAAGACTCAGAAGGGTTGGACAAAAGAGTAGCTTAAAATGAAATTAGATTTTTATTTATATCACCCAAGTATTGAAGACAAAGCTGCTGAGGCAATGCCTTCAAGAAAACTAGATTTAGAAGCATTAAACTCAGAAGAACGTGCTCAATTTATGAGAGATATAAACCAAATTTCAAACCATTACACTTTAGAAATAGAATTACCAATTATAGAAAGTATAAATAAAAAACTTTAATCACTTCTTACTTTTAACCAAAAAGAAATATATCACAGCACCAATTATATGACTAAATAATAATACAATAACCCAAACTAATTTATCATTACCTTTAAAATTTTTCTTAAGTGCATCAATTAACATCCAAATCCAAAAAGCACCCAAAACAGCAATAATTAAAGGAGAAAATTTTAAACCAAAAGCATTACCATGATAACCCATGCCACCAATAGCCTTACCAAACATGCCAGTTACATCAATCACCATCTTAAAATATATAATCCAATAACTATTATTTAAATTTATCCAAAATCTTTATAAACCCCAATTTCAACTTTTTCTCTAACCTATGATTAACTAGGAGGTTAACAAATGGCAATTCAATTTAAATACGAAATAACAAAAGAAATTTCTGAAAAGGCTCTAGAAGCTATAGAACTCGCAAGAAAATCTGGAAAATTAAAAAAAGGTACTAATGAAGTTACAAAAGCTATAGAAAGAAGTGTAGCTAAGTTAGTAGTAGTAGCACAAGACACTCAACCTGAAGAAGTTATAATGCATCTTCCAGCTTTATGTGAAGAAAAAAATGTTCCATGCATCGGAGTAACTGCTAAATTAGAGTTAGGTGCAGCAGCAGGTTTATCTGTCCCATGTTCTGGAGTTGTAATAACAGAAGAAGGCGAAGCTAAAGATCTAATAAAAGAAATAGCAACAAAAACAACAGGATCAAAAGTGGAGGAAAAGGAATAATTTACCATTTTTGGTAAAGCTTTTTCTTAAAAAGATTTATGGCTAAAGCAGCTAAGAAAGAAAAGAAAGCGTTAAAGAAAGAAAAGCGAAAGCAACAAAAAAATGTTACATTCTCACAACAAAAGAAAGAAAAACAAGATACTTCCCAAGGTATTAACTTCTCAAAAGCAGTTCCAGCAACAGTTGAAGAAATAGTTGGAAGAACAGGAACGAGAGGAGAAGTAATACAAGTTAGGTGTAAAATCCTAGACGGAAGAGATCAAGGAAAAGTTATCAGAAGAAACGTAAAGGGTCCTATAAGAATTGAAGACACTTTAATGTTAAGAGAAACTGAAATAGAAGCTAGAAAATTAACTCAAGTTAAGAGAGGCGGAAACTAATGTATCAAATTACTCATCATTACACAATAAATCCTTACAATTCAAATGATTCTTATGGAATTAGTATAGGAGGCTACGATGCCTAAATGTTCATTTTGCGGAAAAGATATTGAATCTGGAACTGGTAAGATATTCATAAAAACAGATGGAAAGATATTGCATTTTGATAAAATGAAATGTGAAAAAAATATGCTAAAATTAAAAAGAAAACCAAGAAACTTTAAGTGGACTACTTCTTATGAAAAATGATTGAACAAACTTTAGTATTAATAAAACCGGATGGAGTAGCGAGAGGATTAATTGGAGAAGTAATTTCTAGGTTTGAAAGACAAGGATTGAAAATCATAGGAATGAAAATGCAATGGGTAGACAAAGAATTTGCAGGAAAACATTACGCTGAAGACATTGTCAAAAGATTAGGAGAAAAACTTAGAAACTTCTTATTAGATTTCATAGTAGAAGGTCCTGTTGTGGCAATTGTATTAGAAGGAGTTCATGTAATTGAAAACGTAAGAAAAATAGTAGGAGACACAGAACCAAAAGGAGCTCAACCAGGAACTATTAGAGGAGATTATTGCCATGTTAGTTATGATTACGCTGATAAAGAAGAGAAAGCAATCAGAAATTTAATCCACGCATCAGGAAATAAGGAAGATGCTAAAAATGAAATAGAACTTTGGTTTACGAAAGAGGAGTTACACGATTACCCACATTCTCAAGATAAATTTACTCGGTAGATCTCCATCTATAATTCTTAACTTCTTCCAAATCTCCAGAAAACCCTTTATCATGTCCTCTTTTACGATTATATCCTCCCATCATAACAACTTTCTCAGGTACAGTCAATTTTCTAGGTCTTTTATCTTCAGGAGTTTTAATTAATAGATTAAATCCTAACCTGTCATAAAAATCAACACCATCTTGAGTAATAATAGCAAATTGATTCATATCTGAAGGAACCATATTTCCTCTCTCCATAAAATAAGCTATTGTAGCGAAATAACCTGCAATTTCATGTGCACAAAAATCATTCACATCAGAACGTTCTTGGTCGTCAGGACCTGTAAATCTAATTTGTTGATATCTTTTGTGTTCGCAAACATGATCAGAACTTAAACTATAAGCAATTTCCCACTTAGCATCATTATCAACAATAGGTACAGCTTTAAAACCAAATTTATATCTTGATTCTTTTTCAGTTCTAGAAGGAACCGTAACAATAACTTCACCACCTTCTCTCGCAACACCTTTAGCAAAGCGTTCAACATCAGCATAAGTTTCAACATCAATACTAGGATTCCCACCTATTTGAGGAGTTTGATGAACATAAGAAAAAATCTTAGCTCCCTCTATACATTCAACTAAAGAAACTCTTCTAGTTTTTCTATCACCAACAACAGGTCTAATAGAGTATTGGTTCCATATTCTCTTTCCAACTTTAGAAAAAGCCTCCCTCCTCAATTCTATAGGATTCACATGAGCAATGTCATCTAAAGTTCTAAATCTACGTAATTTAACCTCTTCACCATGTTTCATCCATTTGCTTCCAGAATCAAAACCTTCAGGAATTAATCTTAATTCTATAACTCCACCTTGATCTTCATATAACCTCTCAACATTTCTAACTAAATTACTGCTAAATCCTCTCAAACCAAGATCTCTAATTTCTTTAGCACTTGGTTCCTTAAAAAAATCTTTATCTGCCATTTTACCAACGTTTTATAGGAATTCTTCCCTTTTTAACTTTATTTCTTTTATATCCATGTCTCCTCATGTGTTCTTCTTCAGTTAAAACTTCTAAATTCCAAATCTCATTATTCATCTTATTTTCATCTTTATGATGAACTTCATAATCTTCAAATGGTAAAGTGTATTTTTCAGAATTAGGAGCCCATATATGAGTTCTAGCTACTGCTCTATGTATCAATAAATCAGACTCTACATATCTTAAATATCCATACTCATCAACATAAGTTCTAGCCATTAAATAAAATAAAATAAGAAAAAATTTAAGTGTTTAGTCTAAATGAGATAAATTCAATGCACCTTGGCAAAGGTCCTGAACCATTCCAACTAATGTATGTTGATCTTCAACTTGATCTAAAACTCCGTCATCACACAACCTTTGAAATTCTCCTCCAGCGACTTCACTTCCCATCAAAAATCCGATATATTTATAATGAGCATCTTCTCCTCTTCTCTTAGAATTCTCAAATTCAGGGTGGTCTATATTAATCCTTATTTGATTAAAGGAAGGGTCTAAAAGGCTTCTTTTTCCTAAATTTCCTATATCTCCTGCTTCTTCAAAAGATTCAAAATGAGTACCATAACTAAGTCTTCTTCTAGTTTTTCTAACTTTTCTCTCTTTTCCACCACTATCTTCATCCTCTTCTTTCTTAGGTTCTTTTTCTCCTCCAGATCCTCCTTTTCCTCTACCAGATCCTTTTTCTCCAGGTTCTTTTTCTTGATCACCAACTCTTCTAGTCTCTTTCCCATCTCTACTAGGTTTCCAACCAGTACTTCTATTCAGCATATCCTGATATACATCATTCAAATTTCTCATCCATAGTGAAGTAAACTCTGTAAGTTCATCTTTTTGGGATTCAGTTCTTCTTTTCTCAATTTCATCAATCAAATCATCACTAATACCATGAACATACTCTACAAAAATATCAAAAGCTTCATTTCTTTTATACCCATCTCTTGAAGGTATTAACTCTAAGAAATCAGTATCAATTTCTCCCAATAATTTTCCGCTTGCCCAAGGTAATCCACTTAGTTCATCTAATTCGGTAATAGATTGTAATACTTGTACACCTTTGTTGTAAGTTCTAACTTTTTCACTTGATCCTTTAGCTTTTACAAACAAATAGAAATCTAAATTACCAGTCCCATCTCCCAAATCAATTTCCTGAGTTTGAGAATGAACTAAATCTCCCTTAAAATCAATTGGTTTAACAATACTTGGTTGATTTTTTCCTCCTTCATTTCCAACCCTCATTTCAGCAACCACGTTAATGTCGTCCCTTCTTAACATTGGAGAATACATTTCTGACAATAAACTTTTAATTTTTGTAACTGTAAAATATTTTTCCATATTTTTTCTTGAAATCCCTTCTAATTCAACTACAGTTCCATGACCTAACTCAAAACGTAAATCCTTCATTCTAACTTCTTCAACTACAGCTCCTTTTCTTTCCATAGGATATGTCATTCTTAATCTGTTTGCTACATGAGAAACAGGACTTCCCATAGATTTAGTAGTCACTGTACATTTATCAGCTCCCACACTAGGATAAGCCAAAATACCAAACCCTTTCTCCCCTATTAGATCTTCAATTTCTCTCTTAGAGGATTTACCTATATTTGAAGGTATTTTCACTAGTTCATCATACACCATACCAACACCATCATCTCTAATAGATATTGTTCCAGCTTCTTTATTAACTAAAACTTCTATATGTAATGTTTGCCCATCTAATCTATTGTCTAAACTATTAGAAGGATATTCCTTAAACGCAAGTTTAGGATTCTTATATAAGTTTGCGATTTGGTCTAAAGCATAATGTTGATCTCCAAATTCGTAAGCAACTCTTTCGCTTCTACTCATTTCTATCTCCTTCAGTAACATATCCAGATCTTAATACCCATCTAGAAAGTCCTTCTTTAGAGTACATAGCACCCAAAAGGGAAGTTAAATAACCAACATCATTACGAGGTATTGCTTTCGTAACTCCTTCTCTTAAACTATCATCAGTAGCAGTTGTAATTGATTCCAAAGCATCAGTTAAATCATAAAAAGCGTTTTTAATAACTCTCACGTCTTCACGCATTTCTTCTCTACTAGTCCTACGTCCTTTTTTTATTAGTTTAACAACTTGAGCAGTTCTTTTCTCCAAACCTATCATCGCTTCCATTAAATCTTCATTTTTAGAAGAATTTCTACGAGGAGTATATTTTCTACTTTTTTTCTCAATTCTAACAAATTCTATAGGTTCTGCAAATGTTTCTAATCCTGTAATTTCGTAAATTCTTTCTCTTACATCTTCAGGCATTCTTTGATTTTGAGCAAGATAACCTCTAAGAGATGATCTAGGTTTTCCTATCATTCCAGCAAATCTTTCATCCGAAATACCTTTTTCTTTTCTCCAGCTTACAACTTCACCAAGTAAATCTACCATTTTAAAAAATATATATTAAAAACCCCTTTATAAACATTCCTGTTACCTTTTAGAAATGATAACAGTGGAAAGTTTTAAAAAGCTTTAGTTCATCTAAAATCTCATTATGCAAAAAAACAAAAAAGCTCAAGAAAGAGAAAAAGTTTTAGACTTACTTAATGATGGAGAATCAAGAGACTACATAGTTAAGAAATTAAAAATAAGTCCTCAAACTGT
Organism: Nanobdellota archaeon; assembly: GCA_002687825.1. Taxonomy (GTDB): domain Archaea; phylum Nanobdellota; class Nanobdellia; order SCGC-AAA011-G17; family ARS1403; genus ARS1403. The sequence goes on along the minus strand of NZBI01000013.1, from coordinate 33,432 downwards.
AGATGCATACCGAGCAGGTCAAACTAGAGGGTTAAGAAGAGAATTAAATCAAGTTTATGGCATTCCTGAACATAAAATAGCTAGATTAGAACCATCCGAATTATCAGATTTCGTTTGTTATATGGAAACAATTTCATGCGATAGTCTTGATAGGAATCTAAATATAATAGAAGAAGTTGAACCAGAAGAACCAACTTCTAAGAAAACTTATTCTAAAAGATCGGTAGACGATCCAATAAAATTAAGAGTAATTAAATTACGTAAAGCTGGAAAATCGTATGATGAAATTAGAAAAGATAAAAAATTAAGAGATGTTACTCCAGAAACATTAACAGCTTATTTCGCACATTGGGGTGGCAACAGAAAAAATAATCCACATTACGATAAAGTAATGAACGGAAATTAACTTTTTCTTATATTATATACTATAAACAACATTTTTTCTTTATTATCTTGATATTCTTTCCAGTCCCAGTCATTTATTCTATATCCAGCACTAGCGAATTCCACTTCGGCATGATTACGAGCCATATCTGGGATTTCATTATTATCTCCAGTATTTTTTCTACCAATTAAACTATAAGTCATAGCAACCACAGCATTATCTTCCAACCTTCGCTCAGCTAAATTCCTTAAAATTTCTCTCTTTTTACTCCCAGCTTCCCCATTCTTAGTATAAGGTGCATATCCTCCTAAATAATCCAAAAATACTATTCCAAATTTTTTTCTATCTCTATCATCTACAGTTTTAACAAATAATTCAGGAATTTCATAACCTTTACTTAAATCTGCTATACTAATTCCCCCATCTCTATGATTTAACATTTCTCTATATTTTTCGATAGGCATACTGCTTCCATTAAATCTAACAAGTTTTTGTCTTTGATCTATAACAAAATCTGAACTATTAACAAAATCAAGTAAAACTAAATCATCTAAATTAGCATAAACTAAATCAACATTTCCAAAAGTTTTAGTATTAGCTACATTCATACTTTTCATCAAATTGAAAAGTCTAAAATTATATTCAGGAATAGTAGCTTTCAAAGTGATTCCTGGAAATTCTTCAAATAGTTTATTCATAGCAAGATAACTAACAAAATTAGGAGATCCCAGTTCTAAATAATTCACCGCAGGAACCATACCATCAAGAAGAGCAACAGCTCTTTCCTCAACAACCTTATCAATCTCTCCTTGAACTTCTCTAACTTGCTTATCTCCAATTCTATTTTCAACAATTTTAATATTTTTTGCCATATTATTTCTGCTTTTACCACGTCTTCGTACATATTCATCCCATTCAGAAAGCAATTTTTTAGCTATTTCATCATTCCTAGCAACAATATCTACTTTCCCTTTTTTTATATTGATATCAAATTCAAGACCTTCAGTTTTATCCCACACTACCCCTCTTCCATAACCTAAGTGACCTTTCAAAAAATATCTATTAAATGCACCAATTTCTGAAGAATTACCAGAGACATAAAATCTCTTAGATCTAACTTTACTAACTTTCCCTAATCTAACTTCAAGTTCTTTTCGTCTTTCATCAAATCTTTCAAGTTCATCATCAATTTCTTCTTTAAGTTCTTCCAAAAGATGCCTTTCCACAAAAGAAGTTAGCATCCCTCTAGTTTCACCTTTTTCACTTCCATCCCAACAATTTGTTCCTTCTATTTGTTTTATTTTTCTTTCTTCATCAACAAACCCATTATCAGGATCTAACTCATAATTTTCACGAACATATCCTGAGTCTAAATCTCCAGAAATATGTAATAAATCATCCTCTGGAAAGCTAACTTCCAATAACCTTTCCAAATCAGAAGCAGTAACTGGATGCAAAATCTTTTTCTTATATTCGCTCCCATGTTCTACTTTCTCAGCATGATTGTATAGCACTCCAGAGATAATCCCTTTCAAAGGTTCATCAAACCTCATTCTCCTATCCTCAAGTTCAGCTTTAACATAAGAAGTAAATTCATCTAAAGTAATATTATTAGCACCTTTCAAAGCATCTAAAACTCCCAAGACAATTTCTTCGATGTTTCTACAAGAGCTCAAATCAGCTTCTAATTTATTATAACTGGTTTTATTTTCTTCATCAGAATTCCTTACTTCCACAACTTCTTCCTTAGTAGAATAATTTTCAGCAATAAATTTAAACACATCTAAACCATTTTCCAGACAGTAGTCGATTATCTCATCTTGAGACATTTCTTGTGGATCTTTCATTTTACTCCGTATTTAAAAAAGAGAAATAATCAATTAAAGAGACTTTTTCTACACTATTATGTCTTTCATTCACTTTTTCCAATAAAGATTTTTCAGTTTCACTATAAGAAAAATCACCTTCAAAATCACATCTTGTCAAACCATTATAATCATCAGGTTCAGAACCATTAACCCCAAATCCTGGTAAAACAACACCAACCACTGTATAAAGACATGCTCTTAATTCTTTTTCTTTTAAAGCTTCTTCAATTTCATTAAAATGAATAGGCAAAATCAATGAAGTTCTTCCCTCTCTAAAGTTTTGCATAGCTAAAATATCAATTCCTTTTACATCAACAAACGTCTTTCCAGAAATACTTTCAACAATCTCTCTTCTTTGAATTTCATCAACTTCAACCTCTTTAAGAGCAGCATAAACTCCTTCGAATCTACCATTCTCCATAGCATATGCATCATAATTTCTTAATAAATCCGCTTGGGATCTTAACTCAGTAAGTGCAAAATCCATCCTTTTTCTCAAAGGACCAATTAAATGTTTTTCATCATATTCCTTTAAATTCAATCCAGAATTTTGATAACTTACACTTTTTTTATGATGGCTTTTCCTTTTTGGAGGAACTTTAGAATCTCCATTTTTTAATTCACCATGCATTTTACGCATTTTAACTTTTATAGCTTTATCACTTCTAGCATCTCTAGGACACATTTCTCTATATTTTCTTACAGCATCCATACCAATTGGATTTCCATCTCTAATAACAAACTCCTCAACCAAAAAGGTCAACGCTTCAAGATGTGGCTTTTTGAAAGATCTAATTTTAATCATTATATTGAAAACCACTAATCTGCTATTTATAAACGTTACTATCAAAATGTGGTTAATAAAAACATACAAAATTTTAAATATTTCAAAAGTTTCAAAACCACAATGGTATTCGAATGGTTCTTTGGAAAAAATAAGAAAAAAAGTGAATTTAAGAAATTTGAAGAAGAGCTAAAAGAATTAGAGATGATTGATAAGGTCATGGACAAATTGATTGAAGACGAACCTGTTAATGAAAATATAGCAAGAAACACTATTAACAAACATATGAAAGAACTTGAAGAAAAGTTTTTAGAATTCAAAAAGGAAATAACAAAACAAAGAGAAAAATTAGTTCTTTTTGTTATCACATCAATCGAAGAACAAGATTATCTTAGCAACATAGATAAGTTGAATGAAGAATTGCTTACAATCCTCAGAACAATTAACAAAGAATTCCACAAAGAAAATTTTGAAAAATTCATAGAAGAAAGCTCGAAATTACGTAAAGAAATACCTAAAATTTTAGTAAAACTTGAAAAAGAAATGGTTTCATTCAATAAACAATCAAAAAAATCGTTAGAAAAAAATTATGATTTAGGTCAAAACTTTGTATCAAAAACTGAATTTAAAAGAGATGTCGGGAAATTAGGAGGCAAGATAGTTGAAAAAAGAGGAAAAGGAGATCACTTCGGTGTTAATTTTAGTTTATTTGAAAGCGAAATTGGACCAAGCACAAGAAACATTAATCAGATAGCTGGAGGAACTTTAGATAGTTTCATCAATACTTCTTTCGAGAACAATGTAGAAACAGATACAAAAAAAGTAAAAAAAATCGAATCTAAAAGAATTACAGTGGAAAAATTAAGAGATTATTTAAAGTGTTATTTTTTCAAAAACAACAAAATCTTCAGATCAACATTTATAGAAAAATACAAAGATTTATTTGAATTATAATCCAATTGCTACAGTTCTAATACTAGAAAGGTCGTATTTCTTATCGCCTTCAAGAGATGAGAATTGAGTAAGGTTGCTTTCAGCTCCTTCAGAGTAATAAAAAGCCTTTTTAGCCTCTTTAAGATCTAATTTTCTAACTAAAACTTCGTCCCCAACTTCATATGTTTTTTTAAATATTTTTTTTATAGGATGATCAACACCATAAAGTAACGCTTGTACAAAAATATCATGATCGCAAATTCGATTAGGTAAAGATAAAATATAAGGTAAATCAAAACAAAAGGAAACATCATAATTCGGATTAAGAAATCCCGTCATTCCTAAATTGCCCAGATGAATATTTCTAGGACCAAGAAATCTTCGATAATTAGCTTCATACGGTTCAGACATACTTTGTGAAGAAGCATTATCATCAAACAATTCAGGATCAATAACTTCCTCCCTATATGTTTCGAGAAACCCACTGTTTAAAGTATGGAAAATTTCATCAGGGGAGTGTTTTATTTCAATATCTCCACCATTAAAACCAATAACAAGGCCGTCTAGTTCAATTCTGTTCATTTCAATAGGATTACCCTTACAAAGGCTTATAAAGCTATGCAAAGGCATTTTTATTATGACAAAACATCCAATAGAAACAATTGAAGAATATGTAAGCTTCGGAGACTTAATTGAATTAGCCTTTCCTTTAGAAAATGCAACAGATTTCGTAACAGGGTACTATCAACGTGCAGATAGAAGTTATGTTTACTTAAGTAGGGCACAAAAATCTGCAATTATAAACGAAAATCCAGATAGTTATCCAAGAAAACCTATTAGTACATTCGAAATCTTAAAAGAATTCAAACCTGATCCAGAAAATGATGAGTTAGACAAAAGGATGCTCCATCTATTAAAAGCAGTACGAAAACAACATTAATTCTAAACCGAAAACATTTAAAACCAAATTTTCCTAATTATCGTTACTGAGAGTGAAAAAATGGCTAAAAAACTAAGAAATTTAATCTGTACTGTTGTAGGTCACGTTGACCACGGAAAAACAACAATCTTAGATCAATTACGAGGATCTTCTATAGCATCTCAAGAAGCAGGTTTAATTACTCAGAATATTAGCTGCTGCGAACTACCATTAAAAGGCATGCAAAAAGTCTGTAAAGCCATTCCAGAATTTAAAAACATAAAAATTCCAGGTTTATTATTCATAGACACTCCAGGACATATGGCTTTCAATAATCTAAGAAAAAGAGGAGGTTCTTTAGCAGATATTGCAATCTTAGTAATAGATATTAATGAAGGAATAAAAGATCAAACTCTAGAATCTATTGAAATTTTAAAGAAAAATAAAACTCCTTTTATTATAGCGGCAAATAAAGTAGATTTAATCTCAAATTATCAATCTAAATCAGAATCAATTTTACAAGATATAGAGCAACAGCAAGATAAAACTAAAGAAACTATAAACACAAAAATATATGAAATTGTTGGAAAATTATCAGAACATAATATCAATTCAGATATTTTTAACAGAATAGATGATTTCACAAAATCCATAGCGATTGTCCCACTATCCGCCAAATTAGAAAAAGGCTTAGCAGAATTATTATTAGTTTTATGTGGCCTAGCTCAAAGATTCTTAGAAAAGAGCTTAAATGTAGATGTAACGAAAGAAGGAAAAGCTACAGTCTTAGAAATCAAAGAAGAAAAAGGAATTGGTTTAGCCCTAGACACAATAGTCTATGATGGAAATATAAAAAAAGGAGATACAATAATCATAGGAGGATTAGAATCTCCAACAGTAACTAAAGTAAAAAATTTATTTAAAGTTGAAAAAAAATTAAAATCAATAGAAAAAACAGAAGCAGCATCTTACATAAAATTAATAGCTAATGACACAGAAAACATTATTGCAGGTATGCCTTTAATTGTTTCTTCAAAAGAAAACCTAGAAACTAACAAAAAAAAGATCCAAGAAGAAATAGAAGAAGTTTTAATTGAAACAGATAAAGAAGGAGTAATAGTAAAAGCTGATTCTATTGGTTCTCTAGAAGCTTTAATTGGATTATTAAAAGATAATAACATAAAAATAAAAAAAGCAAGTATTGGAGATATTAACAAAAAAGATATTTCATTAGCCTCTTCAGAAGAAAATAAATTATACAAGGTTATTTTAGGATTTAATGTAAAAACTCAAGAAAAAACTAAAGAAGTAAAAATTATCAATAAAGATATTATCTACAAAATAGTTGAAGATTATAAAGACTGGGAAGAAAAAGAAAATAAAAGTTCAGAAACAAAGGCATTAGAAAATTTGGCAAGACCCTTCATTGTAAAAGTTTTAACAGGCTGTGTATTCAGACAAACTAATCCTGCAGTTGTAGGTGTTGAAATTATAAACGGAACTTTAAAAATTGATTCTAAAATTATGAATGAATCCGGAAAGGCACTAGGAGAAGTAAGAACAGTTCAATTAGATGGAGAAAATATCAAAGAAGCTAAAAGAGGCCAACAAGTTGCTATTGCTTTACCAGGAGTCACAGTTGGAAGAAATTTATTTGAAAATGAAACAATTCTATCTGATATAACAGAAAATGAATTTAGAGAATTAAAAGAAAGAAAAAACTTTTTAGATAAAGAAGAAACAAATATTTTGAAATTAGTTGCCAATATTAAAAGAAAAACAGATAAAATGTGGGGAATCTAAAATGTGGAAAGAAATAAAAGAAAGCTACATAGAAAATTTTGAAGGCTATTCTGCAAGAGATGATCTTGAGTATAGTTACAAAATGTCATCCTTATGGTTAAGACAAGGTCTTTGTTGGGCTGCAGGATTATTCACAAAAAAAGCAACTCCAAAATTAATAAACCTCTTAGATGAAGAAATAGATTTAAGAAATAGATATCAAAACGTAATTAATAAAGAAACCTTTTCAAAAAGTCTATTAGAAATAGTAGAAAGAAAAACGGAATTAGAAAAACTTCAATAAAAACCTTTATAAATCCAAAATTTTAATTCTAAACTATGGCAGAAACAAAAATAGTTATTGGAAACACTGATGGAAAAACTTATCAAAAAGTTTTAGAATCTACAGAACCTTTAATAGGAAGAAGTTTAGGAGAAACATTAAAAGGAGATGTTATCGGCTTCTCAGGATACGAGTTCTTAATTACGGGCGGATCAGACCATTGCGGCTTCCCAATGAGAAAAGATGTTAAAGGATCCAGAAGAGCAAGAATCTTAGCTCACTCAGGTGTTGGAGTAAATATTAAAGAAAAAGGTAAATTAGTAAGAAAAACAGTTGTTGGAAATGCTATTGGTGAAAAAACTATTCAAATTAATTTAAAAGTTACAAAATCTGGAAATAAAAAATTAGATGAACTATTTGGAAATAAAGAAGAAACTCCAGAAGCTAAACAAGAAGAAAAACCTAAGGAAGAAGTAAAAGAAACAAAAGAAGCTCCAAAAGCTAAAGAAAAACCAAAAGAAAATAAAGAAGGCGAAACCAGTGATAAAAAAGATTGAAGCTAAAAGCATTTTGATCGGAAAGACAAAAAAAGAAGAAGATTACGAAGGTAACGATAGACCTATTTTTTTAAGCACTTTTAACAAAAATGATCCTCATTTAAACTGTCAAGGTCCAATAGAAAGACATGATTTCAAAAAAGGAGTCCATAAAATAATAATAGAAGGATTAAAAGTCGACTATTTACTAGCAGGACATGATATAGTAATAAATGATTTAAAAGAGTTAACATTAGAAAAAGAAAAAGGACATTTAATAATAAGAGGTAAACAATAATTTGGTAAACACTTTATTACAGATAATAATCGCGACATTCATCGCTAGTGCTATTTCTCTTTTAGGAATCTTTACATTATATTTAAAAGATAAATTACTAGATAAAATATTATTATCTTTAGTTTCATTAGCAGCAGGAGCTTTACTAGGAGACGCTTTTTTACACTTAATACCTGAAGCAATAGCATATTTCAACAATGAAACCGTTTTCTTATACATCTTAATCGGATTTACTTTATTCTTCGTAGTTGAAAAATTCTTACATTGGCATCATTGTCATAAAGGACATTGTGAAGATCATTCAATAGCTCACATGAACCTAATTGGAGACGGTATACATAATTTCATAGATGGTTTAATCATAGCAGCAAGCTTTGTAGCAGATTTCAGATTAGGAGTCGTTACAACCTTGGCTGTTATCTTACACGAAGTACCTCAAGAATTAGGAGATTTTGGAGTTATGGTTTATGGCGGCTATTCTAAATTAAAAGCTTTATTATTAAATTTCTTAACAGCAACTGGAGCAATTTTAGGTGGAGTAATAGGTTATTTCCTATCAACATTCACAGAAGCATCAGTAATGTTCTTATTACCCTTCGCAGCAGGTGGTTTTATTTACATAGCGGCTTCAGATTTAATCCCAGAAATAAAAAAGGAGGTAGAATTAAAGAAGAATCTACTAAATTTCATTTTCTTTCTAGTAGGAGTATTTTTAATGTATGGATTGTTATTCATAGAATAATTTAAATAGTAAAATAATCAATTCTAGATACATGAAAAAGATATTACTTTTACTCTTTGTTATATTTTTAAATCTATATATTGTTACTAGCACCTCACCTCCAGAACCAATAATAGATTATAGTGCAACCCAATTAGATTCTGATAGCTGGTCTTTTAATTTTCGCAACAAATTAGAATTTCTTGACCAAACAATAACATTATTAGATGTACAAGAAGATGGAACTGTAGTTGTTCAAATTGGAGGAATTCCTCGTAAAATTCCGCCTCAAAAAATTGGAAAAACCTATTTACATCAAGGAGAATCCTCGGGTAGTTTCATTGATATAAAAAACGAAGAAACTAATTTCCATCCAGATCAATCCAAAAGAACAGCAGTTCTAATGATTTCTTATGGGGAATATATCGCAGATACTATCGAAGCTCCTAAAAAAGATGAAAGAATTTACACTATAAAAGAATACCAAGAAATTTGTTTTTCAAATGGTAAAGATATATGCTACTCTGCTACAGTAAAAATAGAAGGCAAAGTTAAAGAAAGAGAAATGTGTGATCCTCCAGCATTAGAAGGAATCGTTTTTCATTGTGATATAGAAGGAAAATTAATTATAGAAAATAACGGTGTTTCAAGTGAATTTGAAAAAATTAGTCCAACAATTCTAAAAAATGTAAAAATTGGAAAAGAATATATTTTCACTTTAAGATATAATAAAATAGTAGATGCTAAATTATTAGATGATGAAAAAATTATTATTCCACCACCAAAAGAGAAAAAACCAATTGTGGATCCGCCGAAAGAGAAAAGCGAATGTAATGGATGCTTAGATGATAATAACAATTGCGTCCCCATAAATTACAGAATAGGAACAAAATACTGTAGTATTGGTAAAGAATTAATGTCCCAAAGAGGAAATGGTGCATACTGCGATAATAATTTAGAGTGTGGTAGCAATTTCTGTAATAATAATCAATGCATAGAAAAAGGATTTATAACTAAATTAATTATATGGTTCGGCAACTTATTCGGTTAAAAAGAAACCTTTATTTAATACTCCAACATCAATAATATAATGGATAGGATAAACTTCAATATAAAAAATTTAGAAGTTTCATATAAAAATTTCAATATTTCTGGTATAAATTTAAAATTGCAAAATGGAGATATTATCGGACTATTAGGCAGATCTGGTTGCGGAAAATCTACTTTAATTAAAGCTTTGCTCGGAATAAAAGATCCTTTAGTTGGAGAAATGCAATTCTTAGTTGACAATAAACCAACACCTATAAAAGAATTTGTAGGGTATTCCGCTCAACACAATTCTCTTTATCCATTTTTGACAGTTGAAGAAAACCTAATGACCTTCGGTAGATTACAAAACGTAAAAAAGAGTGAAATAGAAACAAGAACAAAATATTTACTAAAAAGACTAGATTTATACAACAGCAGAGAAAAAAGAATAACCCAATTATCTGGAGGAATGGCTAAAAGAGCAGATCTAGCAGTTGCATTAATCCATAACCCTTCAATCTTAATACTAGATGAACCATTCAGCGGATTAGATGTATCCATAAAAAATCTCATCTGGAACATGATACAAGAATTTGCAAAGGAAGGAAGGATAGTAATTGTATCAAGCCATTCACTAGCAGATGTTCAAAAATATTGTAACAAATATGGCCTCATAATAAACGGATTATTTTACAGTACTAATCAATTAATCCGTGCCATCAACAATACAAAAGAAAAAAGCTTTGAATTATTCATAGAAGGATTATTCAAAAGGGCACTTGTAAATGAGTAAAATATTTTCATTAATACAAGTAAATCTAAAGGGTTTTATCAGAGATTGGAAATCAATTGTTATCCTAATAGTATTCCCATTAATCCTTATTACATTAATTTTTGCATCATTTAATCCAGATGGATTGCAAGTAATAAATGGAGGAGTCATAAGCGAGGTCACAAATTTTAATTTAGCAGAACTAACTGATTATATATCTCCAGTAATGCATATAACGGGTTTCAATAGTGTAGATGAATGTCTAGAAGATTTGAAAAAATATAACCAATATCTTTGCATCCAAATTACCGGAGACACCAGCTATGTTCTTAATGTTTATTTCGACAACACGAGAGAACCTGTAATATGGGAAATACTCCAAAAACTAAAAGCAACTGTTGATATTTTGCAAAAAGAAAAAACAAGAGGTGTCGCAACAGACTTTATTTCAGATTTTAAAGAAACAATGGATAAGTTAGACAGATTTAAAAATGATTTAAAAAATACTAACTCAGAAGTCGACAATTATGTCTCTTCCTCAGAAGAGTTCATAGAAAGATTAGAAACTGCTAAAACAGAATTAACAATAGCCTTAAATTCTATGGATCAAGATATTGACACTTTAAAATTCGTCAAAACACAACTAGAATCAGAAAGGAGCGAATTAAGTTCTCTAATGAACACAGTCCGAATAGATCCAAATCTCAAATTTCAGATTAATAGTCTAAATTCAGAATTTAGCAAACATTTATCAGAAATAGATAATAAAATTAATAGCTATAAAACAACTAGTTCAGATGGACGTATCTATGTAAACGAAATAGATACAGCAATAAACAAAGCCAGAACAACAAAACAAGATCTAATAAATTATAGGGCAAGAATAAGTGCTGCAGAGGATGAAATAATTGTAATCCAAAATAGATTCGCAGCAATAGAAACACTAAATCCAGAAACTTTAGTAAATCCTGTGGTTATACAAAATGTACCGGTTTACATACCTGAAATAGAGGGCATAGCCATTGAAAAAAAAGATGACATCAAAGATCTAATAAGGGGTTTTAATTTAATAAGTTTACAAACAATTTTCCCAATAATTTTATTTCTAATAATCATTTTCTTATCTCTACTCGTAGCTAGTTTTATAAGTCTTAACAACATCAATTCTCCAGCCAATGATAGGGTAAATCTAATTGTAAAGATTTCATTTTCTGAAATAATGGCAACTTATGCTTCATCATTTTTTATAGTCTCAGTTCCTGTTTTAGCAATACTTTTCTTAGGTCATTTTCTTTTCAAAATTTCAGTCTTTTCAAATTTAGCACCGACAATGCTATTATTATTCTTAGTAATGAGTATATTTATTTTCTTCGGGATAGGATTATCATATCTAATAAAGAAAGAATCTATCACTTTATTAGTTTCGACATTTGTGTTGATTGCAGCAATGTTCTTCTCCGGATTTATTTTGCCAATAGAACGTATGAGCCCTCTTTTAGGAAATTTAGCTGTGCTCTTGCCAGGAACATTATCGTTACAAGCGTTTAAACAAGTAGTTTTCTATGATATAAGCTTTAATAATGTATTTAATTATGTAATCGCCCTTATAGTTTATTATTTCGTCATGTTGGGTATTGTATTAGGAATTAAGAAAGTAAGAAAGTAATTAAATTTATAAAGCCACATTTTCTTTAAATTTTTAATGGTAAAAGAATTGATTTCAGAGATTAACATTGGTATTGTAGGACATGTAGATCATGGTAAAACAACTTTAGTTGCTAGCCTATCAGGAAAATGGACAGATGTACATTCTGAAGAACTAAAAAGAGGAATAACAATAAAATTAGGATACGCTGATTCTATTTTCTATAACTGCCCAAAATGTAAATTATTCTCTCCAAAAGAAAAATGTGCAAAATGCAAAGAAAAGTGTGAACCATTAAGAAAAGTCTCTTTCATTGATGCACCAGGACACGAAACATTAATGGCAACAATGCTATCAGGAGCAGCGATTATAGATGCAGCTTTACTACTAGTTTCAGCAAATGAAGAATGTCCTCAACCACAAACAAGAGAACATCTAATGGCATTAGAAATTCTAGGAATTAAAAATATAATCATAGTTCAAAATAAAATAGATTTAGTAAGTAAAGAAGAAGCAATAAAAAATTATAAAGATATTAAAGCATTCGTTAAAGGTTCTGTAGCTGAAAATGCACCAATAATTCCAATAAGTGCTCAACATAATGTAAATATTAGTAACTTAATAGAAGAAATTGAAAATAATTTTAAAACTCCAAAAAGAGATTCAACAGCTTCTCCATTATTATTCATCGCAAGAAGTTTTGATGTAAACAAACCAGGAACAAACTGGGATAAATTAACAGGTGGCGTTCTAGGTGGAGCATTGAAACAAGGAAAAATAAATTTAGATGATGAAATAACGATCCTACCCGGGTTGAGAGTAGAAGAACAAGGAAAAGTTTTATGGAAACCTTTAGAAACAAAAATAACAGGACTAAAACACGGAAATCAAGATGTTAAAGAAATTACTCCAGGCGGAAGCGTAGGTGTAATGACCCAATTAGATCCTTCATTAGTAAAATCAGATAACTTAATAGGAAACGTAGCAGGGTACAAAGATAAATTGCCAAAAGTTTGGCATGAAATTACTTTAAAACCAACTTTATTAAAACGTGTTGTTGGAAGCAAAGAAGATCTAGAAGTAGAGAACATAAAAAAAGGAGAAAGTTTAATGCTAAACATTAATTCTTCAATCTCATTAGGTGTTGTAACAGATTTAAAAAAAGATCAAATACAAGTTTCTTTAAAAATCCCTGTTTGTGCAGATACTAAAGATCATTTTGCAATTTCCAGAAGAATAGGTACAAGATGGAGATTAATTGGTATTGGTAATATTATTGAATAGTTAAAGATGCTCTTCAATATCTCTCAATTTTTCTCCGACTTCAGCTAAATCAGATAATTCTCCAGAAGATACGTCACTTCTCAATTTTCTAGTTTCTCTTTTTGGATTAAATCCTTTGTCATTTAAAATTCTTCTTTTAACTTCATCAATAAGTTCCATTTTGCCCTGATCGTTTTCTTCAAAAATTAATGCAAGAACATTAAAACTTCTAGGTTCTAAATAAACTTGAGTCTTTCCAGTTTTAAGATACCTCATCCCTCTTGATTTTGCTAATTTTACTAATTCAGATCGTTCATAACTTCTTCTAGCGATAGTCTTATATCCTCTAATAGGAGGATAGTTTTCTTTTGGAATATCTCCTATGTTCATTCTCCACCAACAACCTTAGCAATAGAATTTAACTTATCGCCTTCATTTAATTTAATAATTCTAACTCCTTGAGTAGCTCTACCAATTTTACTAATATTCTTAACAGAAGTCCTTAGCATAATACCTTTAGAAGTTATCAAAAACACTTCATCTTCTTCCTTAACAGCTTTAACTCCAATAACTTTACCATTTCTATCACTAGTTTTAATATTAATAACTCCGCTTCCTCCTCTTTTAATTAATCTATAATCTTTTAATTCAGTTCTTTTACCATAACCATTTTCAGTCAAAGTCAATAAAGAAATACCATCTTTAGCAATATCCATTCCAACAATAGAATCATCACCTTTTAATCTAACAGCTCTAACTCCTGAAGCCCCCCTACCCATAGGCCTAACTCCAATCTCATCAAATTTAACCGCATTTCCATTACTAGTAGCTAATATCAATTGTTTATAACCGTCAGTCTCCATAACGTTAATTAACTCATCTCCCCCTTTCAAATTAATACATCTAATACCATTACTTCTAGGTTTTGAAAATAACTCTAATCTAGTTTTCTTAATTTGACCCTTTTTAGTCAACATAACCAAATAACCTTTACTAAAATCTTTAACAGGAATTAAAGTAGTTATTTTCTCTCCTTCTTCTAATTTCAATAAATTAACAATGGCTTTTCCAGAACTATATCTACTTCCTTCAGGAACATAAAATGCTTTTAACCAATATAATTTCCCTCTATTAGTAAAAAATAAAATATAATCATGTGTTGAAGTAATGAATAAATTCTCAACAAAATCAGCTTCTTTAGTTCCCGCTCCCTTTACTCCCTTTCCACCTCTTTTCTGAGCTTTATATGAATCAATTGGCAATCTTTTCACATAACCATTATGAGTAAATGTAACAACAACATCTTCTTCAGGAATTAAGTCCTTATCATCTATAACAATCAAATCTTCTTTCAATTCTGTCCTTCTATCATTCCCATATTTCTCTTTAATTAATGTTAATTCTTCTTTAATAATATCAAAAATCATACTTTCGGAATCTAATATTTCTCTTAATTCAGCAATTCTTTTTACTAATTTATCATGCTCATCTTTTATCTTTTCAGTCTCTAAAGAAGTTAATCTCTGTAACCTCATCTCTAATATTGCTTCTGATTGTTTCTCACTTAATTTAAATTTCTCAATCAATAATTGCTTAGCCACAACAGGATCTTTACTTCCTCTAATTGTAGCAATAACTTCATCAATTTTCTCTAAAGCAACTTTTAATCCTAATAAAATATGAGCTCTCATTCTACTTTTTTCCAGCTCAAACTCTAATCTTCTTGTTGTAACTTCTTTCCTATGTTTAACAAATTCTCCTAATAATTCTTTTAAATTCAAAACTTTAGGTTCTCCATCAACCAAAGCAATCATTATTACACCAAATGTTGTTTTCAAAGAAGAATACTTTTGTAATTGATTCAAAACAACTTCAGCATTATAACCTTGTTTAACCTCGACAACAATTCTCATTCCTTTTCTATCAGATTCATCTCTTAAATCAGAAATACCTTCAACTCTTTTACTTCTAATCAAATCAGCAATACCTTCAATTAATAATGTTTTATTAACCATATAAGGGATTTCAGTAATTATTATTTTTTGTTTATTCTTAACTTCCTCAATTTCATGTTTTGCAAGTACAGTTATCTTACCTCTTCCAGTTTCATAGGCATTTCTTATTCCTCCTTTCCCAGCAATAGCTCCACCAGTTGGAAAATCAGGACCAGGTAAAATTTGAATTAAATCATTTATAGCAATTTCAGGATTATCAATTAAAGCAATAGTAGCATCAACAGATTCTTTCAAATTATGCGGAGGAATATTCGTAGTCATTCCAACAGCAATTCCAGTACTTCCATTAACTAATAAATTAGGAACTCCAGAAGGTAAAACCACAGGTTCTTTCGTACTTCCATCATAGTTAGGAATAAAATCAACAGTATTTTCCTCAATATGTTTCAACATCTCATCTGAAATCTTTGCCAATCTAGCTTCAGTGTAGCGCATTGCAGCCTGAGGGTAGCCTTCGATTGAACCAAAATTTCCGTGACCTTGTATTAAAGGATATCTCATAGAAAAATCTTGTGCTAATCTAACTAAAGAATCATAAACAGCAACATCAGAATGTGGATGATAAGTTCCAAGTACCCTACCCACAATAAAGGCACTTTTCCTAAAAGGTTTATCAGAAGTTAATTTAGATTTATGCATAGCATATAAAATTCTTCTATGTACTGGCTTTAACCCATCTCTAACATCTGGCAATGCTCTAGAAGTTATAACACTCATAGCATAATCTATATAAGATTGCTTCATTTCTTCTTCAATTAATTGAACTTGTATTTTTTCAGGCATTTTATAATTGTATTAACTCCTTCAAAGGAATTTTATTTTCTATAATCTTAAATATCTCGTTCATTTTAGATTCAACAAATTTCTTATTCTCTCTACCCTCATCTCTTATCCTTATCATACAACCACTGAATTTGTTTATAACAAGATCATTTTTTATCTTATCTCTATTTTTTCTGTTATTCAGATATTTTTGGCCATGAATAGGAACAAAGTGATGTCTTCCATCCCATTCAATATATAAAGATTTTTCAGGAGATGCAATATCAACATGCCAACTATCCCCTATAACATAATTATACTTCCAATCTAAATCTGGGAATTTTTGTTTTAAAAGTTCAAAGGCATATTGTTGATTTTTGGAACCTCTTTTAGAAGATCTTAGAGAAGCTTTTCTTCCAGTAATAACCCATGGATGGTTTTTTCTTTCTTCAGAGGACAGGCTTCCCCACTCAGATTCTCTGGCTTTTTCCATAATTTTCTTTCTCTCTTTAATATCAATTGACCTCCAATATTTCTTTCTTTTCTCCAAGAAAATCTTTTTTGAAATCTCCATAATTTTATTCTTACCCAAATTTTCTTCGCAAATCTTAGCAAAATGCTTAGATGGATATTCTCTGCAAAAAATACTATCGACATTAGAAATATCATCAAAAGAATTATGTTTCTTAAATAAGTCAATTGCAAATTTCGATTGCTTCTTATAAAATTCAGTATGCTCAATATCTTTACTTCTTGTCAGGTGTAATCCTGTGTTTCTAAATATTTTTTTACCACAAACATGACATTCCTTTTTGGCATTTACATATCTTTTCTCTCTAAGTCTAATTTTTTGTTCCAAATGTTTTTTATCAATTAATTTAGAATGGAAAATATGATCTCTTAAACCCTTCTCAGATCTAAATGTTTTAAAACACATTTTACATTTATTCATCATTATACATCCAACTCCGCTTCTTTGGCGTGTCTCATAATAAATTCTCTTCTAGGTTCAACTTCCTCACCCATTAAAACACTAAACATTTTATCAGCAGCAGCCGCATCTTCAATATTAACTTTCTTCATATATCTATTTTCAGGATCTAATGTTGTCTCCCATAATTGATCAGCATTCATCTCTCCAAGACCTTTATATCTTTGAACATTAATTCCATCTTTACCAAGCTCTTTAATTAGTTCATCATATTCTTTATCATTATACACATAATTAACCTGTTTACCTTTAGTGATCTTAAATAATGGAGGCATAGCAATGTAAATATGTCCTCTAACAACTAACTCTTTCATGTATCTATAAAAAAACGTTAACAACAATGTAGCAATATGATGCCCATCAACATCCGCATCTGCCATTATAACAATCCTATGATATCTTAACTTCTCAACATTAAATTCATCACCAATACTACATCCCAAAGCTAAGATCACTGGCTGTAACTTATCATTCCCAAACACTTTATCCACTCTAGCCTTCTCAACATTCAACATCTTACCCCACAAAGGTAATATCGCTTGAACTTTTCTATCTCTAGCCCCAATGGCAGTTCCAGCAGCTGAATCTCCCTCAACCAAATAAACTTCACATTTACTAGGATCTCTTTCTTGACAATCAGCTAATTTTCCAGGTAACGAACCTGATTCAAGCGCACTTTTCCTTCTTGTCAATTCTCTAGCTTTTCTAGCAGCTTCTCTAGCTTTAGCAGCATCTGAAATTTTAGTAATGATTAATTTAGCATTAGCAGGGTTTTCCTCAAAATAAGTATTTAATTTCTCATACACTATAGCTCCAACTAAACCTTTTACTTCTGAATTCCCCAATTTAGTCTTAGTCTGTCCCTCAAATTGCGGCTCAGGAACTTTAACAGAAATAACAGCAGTCAACCCTTCTCTAGTGTCTTCTCCAGTTAAACTAATTTTATCATTATTATTTTTCTTTATATAATTACTAATAGATCTCAACAAAGCTGTCTGAAACCCAACCAAATGAGTCCCACCTTCAATAGTATTAATTGTATTAACAAAACTAAACACATTATCGTTATATGTAGTATTGTACTGTAATCCTATACTAACTTCAATACTATCTTGTTTCTTCTCAATCTCAATAACATCATGAAACGGGTTTTTACTAGAATTTAAGTCACTAACAAATCTCTTAAGTCCTTCAGGAAAATGATAATCATCTTTTCTATTTGTTTTCAAATCTTGTATACTTACTTTAACACCTTTATTCAAATAAGCTAACTCTTTCAGTCTAGTAGCCAAAATTTCAAACTCAAATCCTTTATGTGTAAAAACCTCATGATCTGGTAAAAAAGTAACTCTAGTCCCAGTTTCCTCAGTTTTATCAACTTCTTTTAGGTCCTCTAAAGGCTTACCAATCTCATATCTTTGAAAATATTTTTTACCTTCTCTTTTAACTTCAACTTCTAACCAAGTAGATAAGGCATTAGCAACACTTATACCAACTCCATGTAATCCACCAGAAACTTGATATGTATCTTTATCAAATTTACCCCCAGCATGTAAAATTGTCATTACAACTTCAACTGCAGATTTATTATATTTCTTATGAATACCAACAGGAATACCTCTTCCATCATCCTCAACAGTAACACTTCCATTTTCATTTAGCGTAACTTGAATGTTATTACAATGTCCTGCTAAAGCTTCATCAATAGCATTATCAACAGCTTCATAAACCAAGTGATGATAACCTCTAATACCAATGTCCCCAATATACATCGCAGGCCTTTTCCTAACTGCTTCTAACCCTTCAAGTATTTGAATATTATCGGCCGTATAACTAGTTTTTTCAACCATTTTTGTAAGTTTTATCTTTAGATATACTAAAAAAATCCACCTTCATTTAAAAAGGTTTCCCACCTCAAAACTGCATTATTTAGCTACTACAAGCTCTGTACTACTAAAGAATCTTCAAAAATCATCGTTTTTCAGTAAAGTATTTAAAGGAGAAAAAATAAAATTAATTTAGATGAAAATAGTTCTAGATACTAATTTTCTAATAAGTTGTCTAAAATTTAAGATAGATTTCTTAACTGAATTAACTGGAGAAGAGATTTTCATAGTTGATAAGACGATAGAAGAGCTAGAAAAACTTATAAAGGGTGGAAAAGCAAAAGATAAAGAGAGAGCGAAGATAATTTTAGCTCTAATTAAGAAAAATAAAATAAAAGAATTAAAATCAAAAGAAGAAGAGACAGTTGATGACACTTTAGCAAGATTAGAAAATTACACAATAGCAACTCAAGATAAAGAATTAAAAAAAAGAATTAAAGGAAAAAAATTAATAATAAGAGCTAAGAAAAAATTAATAATAATATAAAAAATGACAGATAAAATGCCCTACGAAACTGGAGAGAATTCTTACCATTTACAAGGTGAGAAAAAAGAAAAAAAGGAAATCGATTATAGCGGGTTAAGTTGGTTTGAAACATTCTGTGCTATGGAAGCAGAAAAACTTGCAGAAAAGGAAAAAGAAGAATAAAATGTTTTACGAACTAGAAATCCAAAGTCATGTCAGATTACCTCCAAGTAATTTTGACGATAAAAATTTAGAAAAAACTTTGAAAGAACGTCTTAATGAACAATACGAAGGAAAAATAGACAAAGACTGGGGAATAATTCTAGCAATAAAGGAAATTTCAAAGGTGGGGGAAGGAGTTATAGTCCCAGGTGATGGAGCAGCATATTACGATACTAATTTTAAAATTTTAACATTCAAACCAGAAATCCAAGAAGTAGTCTTAGGGACTGTAACAGATATAACTGATTTCGGAGTTTTCTTTGATATTGGAGCTATAGATGGGATGATTCACGTTTCTCAAACAATGGACGATTTTGTCAGTATAAGCAAGGTAGGCGTATTAACTGGTAAAGAATCCAAAAAAGTATTAAAAACTAAAGATAAATGTAA
This sequence comes from Nanobdellota archaeon, assembly GCA_002687825.1. Taxonomy (GTDB): domain Archaea; phylum Nanobdellota; class Nanobdellia; order SCGC-AAA011-G17; family ARS1403; genus ARS1403. Next base: position 13,482 of record NZBI01000013.1, on the reverse strand, counting down.
AGCTAGAATAGTAGCTGTAAGTTATAAAGATCTTAACAATCCAAAAATAGGTTTAACTATGAGACAACCAGGTTTAGGAAATTTACAGTGGTTAGTTGATGATAAGAAAAAAGCAACAAAGGAGGATAAGGAATAGCTTTTTGGTGAAGCTTTTTCTTAAAAAGGTTCAATGAAGAGAAAAGTTTGTAAAAAGTGTAAATTATTTGTAAAGGACTCAGTTTGCCCTATTTGTCAATCTTCAGATTTCAGTGAAAACTGGCAAGGTCGTTTATATGTTGTAGACCCAAATGTTTCAGAAGTTGCAAAAAAAGCTGAAATTCAAAATAAAGGCGAATATGCAATAAAAGCAAGATGAAATTAATAAAAGAAAAAACACTACCTCTGTTAAAGAGAACGAGAGTTACATACGAACTAGAACACTTTAAAAAACCAACTCCGAACGAAAAAGAAATAATTAAACAGTTATCAGAAAAAACTAAATCCTCAGAAGATGTAATCTCTGTATTACACATCTATCCACATTTTGGAAGAGAAAAATCAAAAATTATAGCTAATATTTACAAATCTAAAGAAGACAAGGAAAATTTTGAAAAAATAAATAAGAAAAAGAAGAAAGCAAAAGAAGGTGAAGCTTCTCCACCTCCAGCACAAGAAGCAGCAAAAAAAGAAGAAAAACCAAAGGAAGAAGCTCCTAAGGAAGAAGTAAAAGAAGCTCCAAAAAAGGAGGAAAAGAAATAGTTTTTGATTAAACTTTTCTTGAAAGTTTAGATGGCAAAGAAACAAACGAAAAACAAGAAGCAAAGTGAAGTTTGGAAAAAGTATAAGGTAGAAGGCGATACAGTAACTAGAGAAAGATCTTGCCAAAGATGTGGCCCAGGTTACTTCTTAGGAAATCATTCTGATAGATATGTATGCGGCAAATGCGGTTTTGTAGAAGTAAAAAAGAAAGAATAAAATTATTCTATTTCATAAATAACAGCAGATACAAATCCATTCCTCTTAACAAGCTCTCTTTTCTCTCGCTCTTCAATAGCTTCATCTGTTAAAGCAACTACCAAGTGAAGTCCAGGACTAATTTCCTTTCCTTCCGAATTGATTAAATCTCTTAATTCTTCTAATTCTGGTTTTCCAGGATTCAAATATCTAACCACCTCATGGTAATGCCTAGGTTTTAATCCCGCGATAAGTCCAATTTCTGCACCTTCTATACTAGCCCTTCCAAGAAACCTTCCATCAGAAGAAACACTAAAAATTCCTCTTCCTAATCTTGACTGTTCTGTAAGAAATCTCTTATTACAATATTGTTTAACATCACTTGCATCATGGTCCATTTTAATATTCTCCTATCTAAGAGATCGTAAAACCCAAGACCCAACCGAAGTCAGATCCTGGGAAAAAGAGGTGATATAATATAATAAGTAAATAATCCCTATTTAAACCTTTCGGTTATACACTACTTAAAAATAGTTACATAAAATACACGTTCTAACGCTAAGTTTATATAATATTCTCTAAATTATAAAATCATGCAAGAAAAACTTTACAACATGCTTCTTCAAGAGGATGAAATTACATGGCAAACAATCATCTATGACCTCGTAAAATCTGAAGAAATGGATCCTTGGAATATTGATATTTCTTTATTATCAAAAAAATACCTAGAAACTTTAAAAAAACTAAAAGAAATGAATTTTAATATTTCTGGAAAAATAGTTTTAGCCTCAGCAATTTTATTAAAATTAAAAACAAGACGTTTAGTAGAAGATGACTTAACAAGGTTTGAAAACATAATCAACCCTCCAGAAGAATTTGATAACGAATTATATGATGATGTAGATCTAGGAGAAATGGAAGAAAATCAAATAATTGTAATACCAAAAACTCCACAACCAAGAAGAAGAAAAGTAAGTGTTAATGATTTAGTCTCTGCACTCCAAAAAGCATTGGAAGTTAACAAAAGAAGAGTCTTTAGACATATGGAAGACATGAAATCTATTCCAGAAGTAGAGGTACCAGAAAAAAAAGTAGACATAACAGAAGTAATAACTGGTATATATTCAAGAATCTTAAGTTTCTTTAAAACAGGAGGGAAAAAATTAACCTTCCACGAATTCACAAAAAGCGATAGAAGAGAAGATAAAATCTCTACTTTCGTCCCATTACTACATTTAGATAATCAAAGAAAAATAGATTTAATGCAAAAAGAACACTTTGGAGAAATAGAGATTCTCAAAAGATAATTTCAAAATATAAATCCTTAAATAGGTTAAATTATAATAAAACCTTATGTCTAATTCAACTCCAGAATATCTGACAAATGTTTTTGATTTTACTTCACATCCAGATGAGGGTACAGACTATACAAGTTTACGTGTTGAGCTAGAAGCATATCTAGAAAAAACACCTACAGCAAAACCTCTAGACACACTTAACAAACCATATGATGTCTATTATTTAAGAGACAAAGAAGGGCAAGGAGTAACCCACTCATGGATGATAGGTGCAGTTGGTTTATCTTATGATAGAGTTGAGTTTGAAGAAGAAATAGAAGGGAATAAAAAATATAGGACTACAGACCTTAAAGTAACAATTGGTTCATGGAATGAAGAAGAATTTAAAGAAGTCAACGAAGGATTGGGGAAAATATTAGTTGATACCTCTGAAGATTAAAAAATAACTTTATCTCCAACTTTAATATTTCTTTTACTACTTTCCCCACCATTTATTTCTAAAACATACATAGAATTTTCATTAATGCCGTAACTTTCACAATTAATATTTTCACAAGGTTGAACATTTTCTTCAATATAAATTATTTCTTTATTTTTATTAATCCAAATCATATCTAAAGGAATCAAAGTATTTTTCATCCAAAAATTTCTAACACCTTCATCTTCATAAACAAATAACATCCCTCCTTCTAATTTCTCTCTAAACATTAACCCTTTACTTCTTTCAGGGTCATTAGAAACTACTTCAATTTCAAAACAATTTTCACCAATACAAACTTCCTCACTTTGAATATTCATTGACACAATAAGAATAATAATTGCAAGGAGAAATATTAATCTTTTCATTTGAACTTAAACAAAACTTTATCAAAATTTAAAACTTTGCTATTATAAATGAAGCCTTATCATAGAACCATAATGTTTATATAATATTAAAGGCACTATACACATATGATTTCTCTAAACGACATTACAGCTACAGAAAAAACGAGAGAGGATCTTAGTTCTAATGGTATAAAACTATCAGAAGTTAATTATAATAATTTAAACAATATTTTGAAGAGACAAAAAATAAAATTGGGCAACCATTCTTTAAGACAATGGAACAAATTTAAAAGAAAAAAAGATTATAAAATATTGTTGGATCACATCAATGAATTATATATGCTAGGGTATGGAAGTAAATTTATTGCATTATGTTTATCACTGAAATATAGAATTTTTATCTCACATACGTTAATACATAACAAAATAAATAACAAAATAAAAAGTAGAATGGTTTATTCTTTAGATGAAAAAATGTTTAAGAAAGCAAATTGCATATTAATGGGGAGAACCATATATGCTAAAAGTGCTAATTCATTTTATTTAACTTTTAAATGTTTAAACATAAGAAATTTTTCTAAATTAAAAAGAATCGGAGTAAAAGTTTTTTATAATGACAATTGTGATAAAATATTTGTAAAGAGAGATGATCGTTCTGCTAAGAGAATAAATACTCATGATGAAGGAGGTTTATTTATCTCACTTTATCCATTACCAAAAAAAATAAAAGAAACTCTTAGAAACACAAAAACATCATATAATAGTATTCCTATTAAAATATATTTAGATTCAAAAGATTTTGGGTTTAAAAGAGAAGAATTAATAGATGATAAAGATGCAAGAATACTTTATCCAGAACTGAAAGAATTTGGATTTAGTTTATTAAAAAATAGAACAACAAATATGTCTAGATCAAAAGGGGATTTAGTCGTATTCAAGAATAACAGTAGAATAGTAATTGAGATTACAAACTTGGGCGCAAAAGAGTATGTTAAGAATAAACAAGTTAGAGATCATAATTATAGAGACAAGTTAATTGGAAAAATCATTAGAATAAAGACAATAAACGAAAATTCCCTACCAATATTTATCTTCAATGAAACTGTTAGCGGACCCATAATCAACAAAGATTTCAAGAAAATAATAGACAAGTACAGAATAAATATTATTTTAACAAATTTTAAAAAAGATTGGGAAATGGATGTAGCAAAGAAAATTGATGATTTACTCAAATTTAAATAGATATTTTTTGAGATCTATTTTTCCGTTTTCCACAATTACCCCATCAGATTCTAACATTTTAATTTTTCTCATAATATTTTTTGGATCGGATCCGGAATAGCCACCAATTTCACCATTATTTCTAACAATTTTATAGCAGGGTACATTTATAGGGTCAGGATTGTTTCTCAAAGCTTGCCCAACCAACCTATAAGCTTTACTTCCTAATTTATCTGCAATAGAACCATATGTACTAACCTTACCTTCAGGTATTTCTTTACATAATCCATATACTTTATCAAAAAAATTCATAAAAAAGAAAAAAAGAAATTATCTTAAAGTATAATCTCTCTTAATATTAGTTCCTCTAACTGAAAAAACCACGTCTTCTCCAACGCTCCAAGTTCCACCACTAATTAAAAATTCAGCAATTTCTCTTTTACAGCTTGAAGTTCCTTTTGAAACATATCCTCTGTCAAGATCGCATTCAGTAGTTACATCATAACGTTTAGCACCCACCTTAGCTCTCATATCTACAATGTTATTTGGTTTACCATATTTTCCAGTAGGATAGTTAACCTGTACAGTTATATGCTTACCATCTTGAAAAACACTCAAAGAATTTGGTTCAGTAATTGCCCCTCCAGTTATTTTATCAAAATTAAAAGCAACCAATGCAACCCCAATAATTATAGCCATGGTAAGCAAAACATGCTTATCATCTCTAAACACAGGTTTACTTTTTTCAACTTTATTTTGTTTCATTTAATCCTCCTCTTTTTTATCTAACAGTGAAAGAAGCTCTTCCTATAATTTCAGTCACTACTTTATTACCAATACTTCCTTCTCTTTCTATTTGAATTTTATATTGTCCGTTTTCCCAAGAAACAGGAATTAGAACTGATTTTTCAGCTTCTTTACAAGCAGAAGCAAATCCTTCATTACATTTAGGATAAGTATATTGTTTTTTAAATCTAGAAGTTGTACCATCAACTTTATAGAACATAATTTTTTCTTTATTTGTTTTTATCAAATCATCATTATTAGTTGAAACATAAACAATCTTCATAGTTTTACCAGCAGAAACAGTACTAGGAGCATCCAAACTTCTTACAGAACTCAATCTCTCTTGTGGAAAAGTCGAGGGAGAATTTTGTAATTTTGTTATAGCTTCTCCAGTAAAAAAATCATCAAAATTAAAAGCTACTAGAGCAAGTAATGCAACGCCAATTATTATTAATGGGTATTTTGTATCGTTTTCCATTTTAACTCCTAAACTTAAAAATTGCTTTATTTCCTTCAAGCTCTCCTTTTCTAGCTAAAGCTCTAAAATAGTACCTCTCATTATCAACTAACTCATGAGAAGAAATATATAAATCCGCTTCGCAAGTATACTCAGTATTTCCACCAATTGTTTTACAATTTTCAGCTTTAAAACTATAACCTGTAAATTTATCTAATCTCTCTCTATAAACTCTAATTCTTTGATTAGGAAAACTATTTTTTATCTCCAATCTTGCAACAGTTCTATCATTTAAAACATCTCCTGGTTTAAGATTCAAAATTGTAATTGAAGCTGGTTGATCAATCTTTGCAGCATAACCAGTAATCTCTTCAAAATTAAAAGCGACAACAGCAACTAAAAGAACAATAACAGAATAAACAATATATTTGTTATTTTTTATATCCATCATATCACCTTTTTATTACTTTCTAGATATCGATAATGATTTATATATGTTTCTATCACTTAGAAAAAATACTTCTCTGCCAATTTCCTCTTCCTATACTTTCCAATCCAACACTTTTCCACACATTTCTTATTCTTGCTGCAGTGTAATCTAAATGCTTTGCAGCTTCAGAAGGATTATGGTCATAACTATCATAAGAATCTACTATTTCTTTTAATTGAGACTGTGTCAATGGAACTGTCATCCCACCTTTTCTACCGGCTTCAGATTTATCTTCATCAACTTCGGAGATAGCTATGCCAAGAGTCCCATCTCTCAACATAGACCTATATAGACTCTCATCCAATCCAAAAAGTCCTCCCCTGCCCAAATCATGAAGCTCTTCATGATCCAAAAAGTACTCCAAAGAATTAGGATAACCTCTAAACTCCTCATTTAGATTTTCAGGAATTGCTTCATCAAGTTGATCATGTTTACGCAAGGCTGCAGATAATCCAGGATCAAATCTTTCAAATTCACTTCTAGACATTCCTTCATATTCTTCAAAATGTTCAAAAAAATAGGAAAGCGGGTTTTCTCCGTATTTTCTATATCTTCTTTTCTTAAGAGACATAATCTTTACAACTAATTAAAATTTAAAAACTTTACTCATATCTCAAAGCATCAACCGGTTTTAATTTCGAAGCTTTATGTGCAGGAACAGCCCCAGATAAACTACCAACAATAAAAGCAAACACCAATGTACCAACTATCAAATTCAAAGGAAAACTAATCTTAATAATACTATATCCTGCATTAGCAGCTCCAACTTCAACTAATTTGCTAAATCCTACTCCTAATAGAACTCCAATTCCTCCACCAATAAATCCTAAAATACCACTTTCAACTAAAAATATCCCTAATATATCATTATTAGTAGCCCCAATGGATTTCATAATTCCAATCTCTTTTGTCCTTTCAAGCACTGAAGTATACATCGTATTCATTATCCCAATTCCCCCGACAACTAAAGATATAGCAGCAATCCCCACTAAAAATATTTGTAATATATTCAAAATCGCATTAAAAGATTCTAATAATTCTTTAGGAGTTTGTACATTAAAATCTTCATTACCTTCCTCAAGATCTCTACTTTTTCTTAATTTTCTTTCAATCTTTCCACCAATAGCTTCAGCATCTCCATCAACTTTAGCAATCAAAAACCCGTATTCATCTGGAACATCATATAATTCTTCAACAACTTCATATGGTAAATAAACAGTTTGATCATCAGGAGCATTTCCAAAAGTTTCATAAAATCCTTTAACTTTATATTCAATATCATTAATTAAAATCTTATCTCTTATTCTAATTTGTCTTTCAAATAAATCTTCATCTAAGAAAGCATTCCCCAAAACCACTTTAGATTTTTCTCCTTTAAGTAGCTTCCCTCCTTCCACAATGTCATAACTATAAACCTCTTCAATTAGAGGATCTTCAGCAACAAATCCAATTAATGTAACATACCTAACAACATCATTAAATTCAACTTTAGCAGCTTCAATACTCAATCCTGCAGCATCTACAACCCCTGAAGTACTTTCAATCACCTTCAAATCTTTAGTAGTTAAAGGATTAACTTCTGTAGTCGGAGCTCCAAAAATTCCTTTAGGTTGAATAAATAATTTATCAACACCAATACTTTCAAATTGTTCATTTATTGAGGATTCCAAACCTTGACCTAAAGAAATTAAACTAACAACTGCAGCCATCCCTATAAATATTCCCATCATAGTAAGCCAACTTCTTAATTTCTGTTGTCTTAAGTTACTAATTCCGTATCTAAAATAATCTCCAATCATTTTCTCAAAGCATCAACAGGTTGTAACGAAGAAGCTTGTTTAGCAGGTAAAATTCCTGAAACAGTTCCAATAAGAAAGCTAAAACTCAAACTTCCAATAACTAAACCTAAACTAACATCCGCAACTAAAACACTAGGTCCTAATGCTACAGCTGCGCCAACTTCAACTAACTTACTAAAACTAGCTCCTAAAAAAACTCCAATTGCTCCACCAATCAACCCTAACATTCCAGATTCCATTAAAAATATAGATAAAATATCATTATTAGTAGCCCCAATGGATTTCATAATCCCAATTTCTTGAGTTCTCTCCAAAACAGCTGTGTACATGGTATTCATTATCCCAATTCCACCAACAACTAAAGATATAGCAGCAATCCCAATTAAAATAACTGCGACCACATCTAAAACTGCTGTAAAGGATTCAACTAATTTTTGAGGAGTTTCGATATTAAAGTTTTCTTTACCTTCTTCAACATCTCTACTTTTTCTTAATGTTTTTTCCATGTTTCTAGCTACTTTCTCAATTTCATTAGCATTAGAAACTTGTACAACCATTAAATCCATTTCATCTTCTACTTCAAGCAAATCTTCTAAAATAGGTTCATTAACTAACACCATATCATTAAATTGAGGACTACCAGCCCTAACTAAGATCCCAACAACTTCAAAACCAACATCATTAATCTTTACCTTATCTCCTTTATGGATAGGCCTAGAAAATTTATCTTGTGCAAAAGAGCTGCCCAAAACAACTTTAAACTTATCTTCAGTTTTCAACCATCTCCCCTCTTCAATTTCTAAATTCAAAGAAGTTAACATCAAATCTCTAGCACCCTCATCTGGAGGCAAAGAAGACATAGCATTAACTAAACTTTTTTCTCTAAACTTAATATTTACAGCCCGAATATATCTCTTAGCAACAGTTTTGACCCCACTTACTTTCTTAACCGCATTAAAATCATCATTAGTTAATTTAGTCAATGCTGTACTTCCAGGAGGACCGAATCCTGTTTCAGCTGCTTGAACAGTTAACATATCAGTTCCTAAATTAGAAAATTGAGCTGTTACAGCTTTTTGAAATCCACTTCCAAGAGAAATTAAAGAAACAACTGCAGCAATACCTATGAAAATACCCACCATAGTAAGCAAGGTTCTAGTTTTCCTCGCCTTTAAACTATTAAAAGAATAAATGAAAAAATCAAAGATCATTCTTCTTTGATAAATTTCATTATAGCAACAATAGCATTCTTCAAAGTCTTTAGTCTTATGGACTTAATCACTTTTCTAACAAACACTAAAAAATGTCTTACAGTTAATTTCAATGCTAAAGGAACATTTCTAGTTTTTTTCCATTCGACTACGAACAAATAAATGAAGATCACTATTATGACATAATAGAAAAATCCTCCTCCTTTCTTTCCATTACTAATCCCAAACTTACTTAATTGCGATTGAGAATACAATGGTAAATTTATAATTTCATTGACTTCATACTCTTCATTGAAAGAATCTCTATACTTAACAACAAAATCTAAAGGAACATTTTTCCCAGAATTTTTAACATATATATCAAATTCCGCAGTTTCGTAATCATCTGACTCCAAATTACCAACGTAAACAATCGGAACTGAAACAATATCATAATCATTACTTTCTTCTAATTCCAAAGATAAAAATTTAGTATCTGCCAATCCAGAATTAACTATCTTAATAGTAACTTTTCCAGCATTACCAGCATTATAAACCTCAGATTCATCAATAGAATATTGTAATAAAGGATCTGTACTAATTTTCAATCCTGTTAAAGTATCTATAGAATATTCATTACCAAACTCATCTTCGTAATCTATTTCTAATGGGATTTTATATACTTTAGGCTCAGTATCCGCATCAACAGCTAATTCAAATTCTAAACCTTTAGAATCCCCTTTATTTAAAGAAGTAATACTTCTTTTAGTAGTTGATTTAAGAGGTGTGAAAGGACTATCTGTAGCACTCAAATCAAAATTAATATCTATATTTTTCATAAGCACTGGAACAGTATTCTTTATTGCCAGTACTATCTGCACTTCTGAACCAGGGGTAATAACATCAGGATTAGTAGTTATAGAAGCGATTGATAAATCCACAGCAGCTCCCTTAACATCAACATTTATGGGATCACTTATATATTTAACACCAGTTCCTTCTTGAAATTCTATTTTCAATTTATTTTCTCCCCTTATAGCATTTACATCTGTCTTAATCTTAAAATTCAAAAATACTTGTTCATTAGGAGACAAAACCTCAATTCTTTTTATTTTATCATTACTTTCTATAGAAAAAGGATAGGATTCTTGAACATTAAATCTTAAATCACGAATAATTTTTCTAGTATCTGAATTTCTTAATTTCATAGTTACATCAAAAGTACTATCAGGTTCTACAGGAAAAGGATTAATCGTTAAGGATTCTATCACTAAATCCGGCCCTAATAATTGCCTTCCTTCAACATTTATACCTATCAAAACTAAACTTACAAATAATAATAAAAATATTTTTTTCATTTTTATCCCCCTACATTTTTTCCATCTTTAATCCTAATAACTCTTTGAGCATATTTTGTTAAAGAATTATCATGTGTAACCATTACAATTGTTTTTTTTTCTTTTTTATTTAAATTACACAACACATCCATAATCTCCTTTCCTGTTTTTGAATCTAAATTACCAGTAGGTTCATCCGCTAATACTACTTCTGGATTATTACTTAAGGCTCTTGCAATAGCAACTCTCTGTCTCTCTCCTCCACTTAACTCTCCTGGTAAATGATCAACTCTTTCCCCTAATCCAACCTTAGTCAATAAACTCTTAGCTATCTTCAATCTTTTTCCTCTTGACATATTTTGAAAAGTCATAGGCAACATTACATTATCAAGCGCAGTTAAAGTATTTATCAAATTAAAAGTCTGAAAAACAAATCCTATTTTCCTACCTCTTATTTGTGCCAAACCACTTTCACTCATTCTAGAAATATCTTTTCCTTCTAAAAAAACTTTTCCTTTTGTAGGAATATCCAAACAACCAATCATATTCATTGAAGTTGATTTACCAGATCCTGAAGGACCAACAACAGCCACAAACTCTCCTCCCCTAATCTCAACATTTATCCCAGCTAATGCAGTAACATCCACTTCATCCATATGATATGTTTTCCAAACATCCTGTAATTTTATTATAGTTTTCATACTTTTTCTAATTTATTATGAGCATCCTTTACTATCTTATGCATTTTATTATGATTTTTTTTCTCCATAGCTTTTTTTAAAAATAATACTCTGAACTTCATCATATCTTTTCCTAATTGACCAAAAGGAATTTTACCTTTTTTTAACTCTCCAAGCACAAAACCTATAGGTTTACTTAACCCAAACTTCATTCCAAATAAATTTTCAAAAACACTTATTTTTTTAGAAATACCCTCCATCATACCTCCTAACTCTCCCTTCATCTTTTTTAAGTCTTTAACACCTTTAGCAGTAATAAAGTATAATTTCTTCCTACCATCTTCCTTAACTTTGATTAAATGTTTTTTCTTAAGTTCACTTAAATGAGGATACATAGAACCAGGACTAGGTTTCCAACCACTCTCTTTTTCAATAATCTTTATAAGATCGTAACCAGTTCTCTCACCTTCTTTTAATAACTTTAAAATTAATAATCTTAAATGCATTCACTCATCACCGATATATCGGAAACGACTAGATATTTATATAGTTTACTGTTTTAACTTTTTAATTTTTAGACTCATTTACTTTTTAACTAAAAGTAAAATAAAAATAAGAAAAATTTATACGAAGCAAAAAACATCCAAAAAGAAACAGACATACAAACAATAGCAGCAAAAGACGGTTTAATGATAAATCCCTTATCTAAATCAATGACTCTAAGACAAAAGTCATTATCTCAATACTAAAATTATTTTCTCATTGTAATGGTCATACTTAAATCAATCTTTTTATTATTATACGGACTTTCTATTTCAACAAGGTTTTGAATTTCAACTCCATTTATTGACTTTGAAATTTCAGGTCCCACATTTTTTAATTCTCCATTAACACCAATCATTACATACCCTTTATCTGTTATTCTAAAAATTTCTACTTCTTTATCCTCAACTAAGAATTTATCTCCTTGTTTAACATCATCATATCTAACTGAATTTATTAATAAATCAATCCTTTCCATAGAAACAAAATATTCAGGAAGAACAGATTCAGGAATTACCATCAATAACTCATCTCCAAGATCTTTTATTATTCCATCTTGACTAAAGTAGTCTATATAACTATTATCAACTCCTTCTATGCTATTTATTTCTAAATCAATCAATTCTCCCTCTAAAGGTATATTAACAGAACAAGCTTGTAATGTATCTGTAATTGGGGTTCTGGTGGGAATGTCATCTATAAATCTAGAAACAGCATTAATTCTGGAATTACTTAAATATTTCTCATTTTCTATGAAAAAAATTCCTAAATCCACAGTTTTAGTTATAACTTCTCCTTCATTTTTTAAGGTCTCTTTAAATTCCTTAACACAATCTTCTTGTTCAATAAAATTATTAGAAAGTCTTATGGAAGGATCTCCAAACAAAATCCACATTTCAGTATTATAATCTAAATATTCATTGCTATCTTCTATTGAATAAACCCCTCCTGAAAATTCTGGTTTTGTCATAGATGTTATTTTATGTTTTATCTTATTTTCTAAATTTGTAGATAGATAATATTTGTTAAAAATAAATTTATTTTTAAAATGTTTAAGAGAATTTCCTATAGGTTCATTTTTTGAAATTGATTCAAAAGTAATTAAAGCAGATAAGTCATCTCCAATATCAAGATAAGCAATACTAAAAGGACTAATATAGTTTAAAACACCACTTTTTAAAAAAGATAAAGCGATAGAATTGTCTATTTTTCCACTTACATCCATATCACTTGCCTTCAAAACACTTGGACTACCAAAAACCCTGCCTGTTGTACAAGAAAGTCCTGTCAATAAATTAGCATTAAAATCTAAGGAATCAAATTTTCTCGCAATACCTCCATAATTATAGATATCTAATTCATGCAAATCTTTTTCTTCTCCAGTTTTTATTCTGTAAAATCCCTCCTCCACAATTAGAATTACATCCCCATCCTCTCCAATACTCCATATAATAATGCTTTTTCCCTCTATAACTTGTTTTTCATCTACCTTAAAATCATAATCCTTTCCATCAATTCTTAATTTAACACGTCCATACGGAGAACTAAGTTTTATACCCTCTCTATCTCCCTCAATCCACCTATTGTTTAGCATTTGCATTCTATCTGGGAGACCATGCAATCCAATTGATACAACATCAAAATTTTTAATTTCATCAATCATTTCATTCACATCTAACGCATCTTCATCAGGACAGATTTGGAACGCCTGTGTTTTTCCTTCTAAGAGACTCTTATCACAGGTTAGTTTTGTTTCAATATCATAATCTTCTAAAGAATGAAACCCATGTTCAGCATTAATCCCATATAAAGAAGCTTCATCAGGAATTTCATAATTTAATAACTTATCAACATATTTATACCCTTCTTCCAAATCAAAAGAAGTAATATAACCATATGCAACATCTAAAAATATATCCTCAT
>NZBI01000012.1 GCA_002687825.1 Nanobdellota archaeon | reverse complement strand
CTAGTATTGGTGCTGGAGCTTCTGTGAGTAATTACGCTGTTAATCCTTACCCTGAAAATTTTGATAAATTAGTATCATTAGTAAATAAAACTTTTAATAAGGATTTGAAGGGAATAAGAATTGAGAAATTTGAAGAGTTAGAAAAAATTGAGAGATATGTAAAGAGCCATGATTTTTCTGAGAGCTTTGAGAAAATTGGAGGTAATGTTTTAGTTGCTTTAGAATTAGCCGTATTAAAAGCTGCAAGCGATAAAGAATTATACACATTTTTAAATAAAAAAGTAAAGAAACTACCAACGCCGCTTGGAAATTGTGTTGGTGGTGGAAAACACGGACAGGGGCCGGATTTTCAAGAATTTTTAATTTTGCCGCAAGTAAAAAAATTTGATGAAGCTTGTCAGATTAATATTGATGTTTATAAAAATTTGAAGGAAGAGTTAAAAAAACATGATAGAAATTTTGTTGGAGCAAAAACTACAGAAGGAGGATGGAGTTGTAGTTTGAGTAATTTAGAAGTTTTGAGTATTATGAAAAAAGTTGTTAACAAAGTTGGAGATGAATATAATAAAGATGTTAAAATTGGATTAGATATTGCTGGAGATAGTTTATGGAATGGTAGGAAATATGAATATAAAAAATTTTCAAGAGTTCAGCAGAAAAGAAATTTGAGTAAAGAAGATCAAGTTGATATCGTTAGGAAGATTATTAGAAACCATAAATTGGCTTATGTTGAAGATCCTTTGAATGATGGGGATTTTGATGGATTTAAAGAATTGAAAAAGGAAAATTGTTTGATATGTGGAGATGATTTAATTGCTACAAATCCGGAAAGGTTGGAGTTAAGTAAAGATAAAATTTCAGCTGTTATAATAAAACCGAATCAAATTGGAAGTTTATTAAAAACTAAAGAAGTAATTGATATTGCTAAGAAAAATAAGATAATTCCTGTTATGTCTCATAGAAGTGGGGAAACTACAGATAATGCTATTTCTCATTTAGCTGTTGGTTGGGAATGTAATTTAATTAAAACTGGAATTATTGGTGGGGAGAGGGTTAGTAAGTTGAATGAGTTGTTGAGGATTAGTGAATTAATCTGAGATGTTGATTAAAATAGTTCTTTTTCTATTTTCTCCATCTAAATCTACGAAAAAAATAGATTGCCATGGACCTAATTGTAATTTGTTATTTTCTATGGGAATTGTTTCTGATGCGCCTAATAAAAAAGCTTGTATATGACTATGACCATTAATTCTTTCATCTTTAGGAACTTCTCTTTTAGTTAAATCGTCATGTTCATATCTTCCTCCGTTTGGTACTAGTTTTTTCATGAAAGATTTGAAGTCTTCGATTAATCCTGGTTCATCTTCATTGATTCTTATTCCGGTTGTTGTATGTTGTGTGTAAATATTTACTAAACCATGTTCTATTTTTGATTCTTCAATTATTTTTTTAATTTCTGAAGTTATATTAACTACATGAATGTTTTCTTTAATTTCTAATTGAATTTTTGCTGAATGCATGATGAATTTAGCTTTTGTCCCCTATTTAAAAATTTCTATGGAAAACTATATAAAGAATTTAGAGTATATTTCAGAGAATATGGGAAGCATACTAGAAACTGTAATCGCAATAAGAAGTCCATTTGAATCTTTGTGGATTAGTTTCATAAAGTTCTTTCCAGATTTGATTGCTGTAATTTTATTATTGTTTATAGGTTACGCCTTTGGAGCTGTTTTGGGGCATGTTTTAAAAATTATTTTAAATAAAGCTGGAGTAGATAGACAAATTGAGAAAGCTGAATTATCTAGAGCTATTGGGAAAACACATTTATCTAGTATCTTAGGAGAGATTGTTAAATGGTATGTGTTTATTGTGTTCTTAGAAGCTGCTGTTGATAAAATAGATTTGGGAGCGTTAAGTGATGTTTTGAATAGCTTTGTTTTATGGTTACCTAATTTAATCTTAGCTGTTGTTATTGTAATTTTTGGAATGATATTTGCTCATTATATAGAATTAAAGATTAATATGAATTCTAAAGTTAGAGGTATTAGTTTATTGTCTAGAGGGCTTAAATGGGTCATCGTTGTTATGGTAGTGATTATAGCCTTTAAGCAAATTGGTATTGAAGTTGGAGTTTTAGAGAATGCATTTTTATTAGTTTTGGGAGCTTTATCTGTGGGAGTGGCTTTGGCTTTAGGAATAGGATTAGGTTTTGGGCTGAGAAAAGATGCTGAGAAATTTGTTAAAGAGATAATAAGGAATTTATAGTTAATTTTATAAATAGCTAATTTTGTTAAGTTTTTATGGTAGAACCAAAAGAAGAAAATTTATTAGTTCCGTTAGATAAATATTTGAAAGCTGGATTACATATTGGTACTAAGTTTAAAACTAAGTATATGGCCCCCTTTATTTACAAAGTAAGACCTGATGGACTTGCAGTGCTTAATGTTCAGGAGATTAATGAGAGGATTGGAATTGCTGCCGAGTTTATGGCACAATATGAACCTGAAGAAATATTAGTGGCTTGTAGGAGGGAAAATGGGTGGAAAGCTGCAGAGTTATTTTCTAAACATACTGGAATTGATGTTATTAGTGGAAGATATAGTCCGGGAGTTTTAATTAATCCGGATAGTAAAAATTTTACTGAGACTAAGTTGTTGGTAGTAGCTGATCCTTGGCCCGATAGAAATATTGTTAAAGATGCCAATAAAATGGGAGTTCCCATCATTGCTTTTTGTGATACTAACAATACAGCTAATGATATTGATTTTATAATTCCTTGTAATAATAAAGGTAAGAAATCTTTAGGATTATTGTTTTATATCTTAACTAAAGAATATATGAAGATTAAGAAATTAGGCGAATTAAAGGCTAGTTTAGAAGATTTTGATGACGAATCCTAATTGTATATTTTCTAAACGTTATTAAATTTTAAAGAAAAACTTAAAAGGAAGCTTTCTGGGTTAGAATTTATGGGAAGAGATTACAATAAAATACAACTTTTTGAAGATTCTGGATTAGAAGATTTTTCTTATTGGCTTCGTATTCCTTCTACAGATACTTTTGGTCACAAAGTTTCTTTTGTGAACCCTAAATGGGATCATGGAAAAATTATGGCCGATGTTGAGCTGTGCTTTCAAAGAGAAGATGGAACTGGAGCTGATCCTACACTAAAATTTCCCAGGTTAACTGTAGGTTGTGAATATCCTTCGCTTGGATTGGAAGAATTTGCAGAAGAATTGAATTCTGTTGGAGGTGTTGCAAAATATGGAAGAGAAAGACACCCATATGATGGTCAATTTTTACCTTTGGTTGCAATAAGAGATTTATTTGGAGATGGTGTTGATCACTATAATCAAGAATGTCTGAGAATACATCAAAAATTTTTTGAAGAGTGAGGAATCTTAGTTCTTATTATTTTATAAATTTCAAATAATATTAATCCTGAAGATGCTAGAGATATAGTTGTTATCCAATCATTCGTATTTAATGGGGACATCTGGAATATTTTGTTTAAAGATGAATACATTAATAATAAATGTAAAGCTATTGTTCCTAAAACTGCATAGACTAATTTTCTATTTGAGAAAAAACCTATTTTGAATAAGCTTTGGTCAGACCTACAAGTAAAAACGAAAAATAATTGATATAAGATACTGGTTGTTAATACCATTGTTCTTGCTTTCGTTAAGTTATCTAAATATAATAAAAATACTAGTAAAGAAACCGAGAAAATTATTAAGGTGCTTATTATTATTGGTTTTTTTATTCCTTTGAAGATACTTTCTTTTGTATTTCTTGGTTTTTTTGACATTACTCCATCTTCTGATTTTTCAACAGATAAAGCTAAAGCTGGAAGTCCGTCTGTAGCTAAATTAATCCATAAAATTTGTAAGGGTAACAAAGGTAATGGAAATTTCATTAGAATTGCGACTAAAATTAAAAGCACTTCTGAGAAATTAACTGACAATAAATATCTAATAAATTTTTTAATATTATCATAGACATGCCTTCCTTGTTTTATTGCTTGGACGATTGAATTGAAATTGTCGTTTAGTAAAACCATATCTGAAGCGTCTCTTGCAATATCGGTCCCTTTTATTGCCATTGCTATTCCAACATCTGCTTTTTTTAAAGCTGGAGCATCATTGATTCCATCTCCAGTCATTGCGACTACTTGTTTTTCTTTTTGTAATATATTTAATATTCTTACTTTATGCTCTGGTGAAGATCTTGCGACTATGTTAACTTCTTTTAAAGTTTGTTTTAGTTGAGAATCTGTTAGTCTGTTTAGATCTTTACCTTCAATACTTCTCCCGGAAATTCCAACTTGTTTTGCTATTGCTTGGGCAGTTAGTTTATGGTCTCCCGTAATCATTAAAACTCTAATTCCTGCTTGTTTGCATAGTTCAATTGCAGATTTAACTTCAGATCTTGGTTTATCTATCATCCCTTGTAAGCCCACAAAAATAGTTTTAGAATTCTTTTTGTAAGCCATAGATAAAACTCTTAAAGCTGAGGAGGCCATTTCATCGTTTTTCTTTAAAATATTATCTTTATCTTTTTTTGTTAGTTTTCTTATTTTGTTGTTAATGTTGATGTAATTACATAATTTTAGAACTGCTTCTGGAGCCCCTTTGATATAAGAAATATTTTTAGTTGATGTTATCATATATTTTTTTTCAGAATCGAATGGAATTTCATTAGTTTTTTCATTAAAGGGTTTTATTTTAGCTTTTGCTGCTGAGACTAATAAAGCTATTTCTGTTGGATCTCCTACATTTGGTAAGGATGCATTATTGCAGTTTGCTCCAATTTCTAATAGTAATTTAAAATTCTTTGGAGAAATTTTTTTATTATTTAATAAGAAAGAACCTTCTGTTTTGAATCCTGTTCCTGTTACTTTAATTGTTTCATTATTAACAAATAATTCAGAAACGGTCATTTCATTTTTTGTTAAGGTTCCTGTTTTGTCTGTTGCTATTACTGTAACACTTCCTAGAGTTTCAATTGCTTTTAGTTGTTTTACTAATGCTTTTCTTTTTACCATGGAATTTACAGATAATGCTAATGCTACTGTTATGACCGCGGGTAAACCTTCTGGAATTGCTGAAACTGCTAGAGAAACCCCTATTAATAACATTTCTGCAAAAGATTGTTTGTTTAATAATCCTGTTAGAACAATTATGAATGAAACTGCTATGACTATTATTCCTAACCACTTTCCTAAATGGGTTAATCGCTTTTGTAGGGGAGTTTTAACTTCTTTTACTTCTTGGACTAAGGTTGCTATTTTTCCTATTTCAGTTTTCATACCAGTGGAGCAAACTAAAGCTTTTGCTGTTCCTTGAGTTACTAAAGTTCCTGAGAAAACTAAGTTCTTTTGATCCGCTAGGTTTATTGTTTTGTTGATGGTTTTATTCTTTTTTAGAACTGGTGTGGATTCTCCTGTTAAGGAAGATTCATCTATTTGTAAATTTTCATATTCTATTATTCTTGCATCTGCTGAAACTTTATCTCCAGCATTTAGAACCATAATATCTCCTGGGACTAGCTCTTCTGAAGATATTTTTTTTACTCTATTATCTCTTAAAACATTTGATTTGGGAGAAGATAATTTTTTTAGTAATTCTATAGATTTTTCTGCTTTGTATTCTTGAATGAAACCTAAGATTGCATTTAAAGCTAGAATAATTCCTATAAATAAAGAATCATAAGTGTCGTGAAATTTTAATGCATTTCCATTTTTGAAAAAGGGTATTAGTAAAGACAATATAACCGCAAAAATTAAAATAATAACTAAAGGATCTAGGAATTGTCTTAGAAAAATCTTTAATTTTGAGAAATGTTTTGTTTTTTTTATTCTGTTTTTTTTATGAATTTTTAATAAAGATTTAGCTTTTTTTGTTGACAATCCTTGTAAAGAAGAGTTCAAAGATTTCAATGCTTGTTCGGTTGATAGTTTGTAAAATTCCATATTATAAGATAAATTCTAAAATTGCGTAAATTGCATATATTGAAACTAAGATTAAACCGTGTTTATAATTTAATGCTTTTCCTCTTCTAACAATTAAATAAAATATTGCTGCTGAAATAATTAAGAAAATTGATCCTAAGATAAATGGAGTTATTGCTGGAGTTATTGGTTTTATTAGAGAAGTTGTCCCTACTACCAATAAAATATTTGCTATTAAGCTTCCAATTGCATCTCCCACTACCATCCCTGGATGTTTTGATAATGCTGCTCTTATTCCAAAAGTTAATTCTGGTAATGTAGTTCCTATAGATACCATGAATAACCCTATTAATACTGGAGGCACTGCTAAATCTAAAGCAATTAAATTTGCGTGTTTAACTACAAAATGGGAAGATAAAATTAATAAAGATATTCCTACTAAGAATTTTATTGAGTGTCTAAAAATTTTTTTTGGTATTATTTTTGTTGTTATTCTTTTTATTCTTCTTCTTTTTAATAAAGAATAAATGTAGAAAACAAATACTGCTAATAGAATTAAACCTTCTGTTCTTGAAATTGTTTTGTCTAAGATAAATAACAATGGTAAGAAAATTACTAAGAGCATAGATTTTGCACTGAATGCTATGTTTTTTGATTTTGGTTTTATTTTTTTTGCTATTAATAAAGGGATTCCTATAACTAAAGTTACGTCTAAGATGGATGCTCCTATAACATTTCCTAAAGATAATTGAGGAATGTTTCTTATTGCCGAATTTATTCCAACAAAAAGTTCTGGTAATGAAGTTGTAGTTCCCATTAACACTGTTGCAATTATAAATTCAGAAACGTTTAGGTTTTTAGCTAATGTTGTTAAGGAGTTTACTGTAATGTTTACGCTTTTAACTAAAGCTATTATTGCTATTAAAAAAAATAAGATGTTTTCTATCACTCTCAATTTAAAGGATTTTATTTTATTTAAAGATTAGGTTTAAGATGTCTCTAAATTTACTGGACAAGAATCCCCCTCACAAACCATACAACCTTCATGATTGATGTTGTTTAAAGCAATTTCATTGTAGTCTCCAAAATCTGAGAAGAATACTGCACTATCTTGGCTAGAGCTAGAAAATTCTTCTGATTCGTATATGTGTCTACCTAATAGAGGTTCTCCTTTTTGTAGATTTAAAGAAATTAAAGAATCTAAGAAATTGCTTCCGTATCCATATTGTCCTTTGTTTGTTGCTGTAATTATAGTTGGCAGAGAGATGCCCGCTAAATCTTCTAATACATTTTCGGCAAAATTATAACTGAAACAGGAATCAAAAATTAATATAACTTCACCTAGGTTTCCTCTATCACGCAAATCATCGTTTATCTCTGTATGGAATATAGAATTTGTTTTAATTTCAGTTTGTTCTTCTATTACAGCTCCAGAATTACCCAAACCTATTGATCTTTTTCCTCCATGTCCATCAAACCAAATTACGGTTGGTCCTGTACTATTTTTTATTAATTCTCTTATTATATTTTTAGAGGATGTGCCCTTAAGATTACTATGGGCTATATTAGTAACACCTCTGTTTCTTGCAAATTCTTCCATATTTGTATTTGAAAACCTTTCTTCTTCATGAGTAAAATGAATAAAATACTTATCTGGTCCTAAAATTACTCTGTTTTCGAATAAGACTCTTTTTTCTCTAATAAAAATTATTGCCGACAATATTTGTGAATCAGTAGGAGTCTCCCCATGATTTTCTAATAAGTATCTATAAACAGCGAAAGACATAGAATTTTGTTCGTAAATAGGCAATTCTTCTAATTCCAATAAACTATATACCTGTCTAAATAGGGGAACTGCTTCTAACATGGAATCTAATACTACACTTGGTGTTAATGGAATTTTAAAAATTAAATTGTCAAATTCCTCTTCGATTCTCGTGTCAATATCTATGTTTCTAAGTAGCAAAGTAATAGTTTGTTCTTCTTCACGTTTAGTAAGATAATAATCTAAGTTGTAATCTATGTTGTCTAACAATGCAGTAATTATGTCCTCGATTAGTTCATCTGAATTTTCTGTATTTTCGTTTCGTAAATTTGACATTATTGTTCCTAATGAACTTATTGCGGACTTTCTAATTTCTCTTTTAGCAAACCAATCATCCCCAACGGTCCATCCCATAAATGTCTTTCTTAAGAAAGAGGCTGTATCTACATCAGTTAATCTAGATAAAGCAATTAACTCTGGCACTGCTATATCATAAAATCTACTTTTTCCTAAAAATAAAACAAAATTTGCTCTTAAACTTGCGCTCTGCCTTCTATTCCTAATTGGGGATATTACAAAATTTAATCCTCTTTCTGTATTGAGAGCTATTAACGAATTTCCTGCTGACGATCTAATGGATACCCTTCATCTTCATCCCTCATTAGGTCATTTAATGTATCCTCCACTTCCCTTAATAATCCAATATTTATTGTATTTATATCAACTACTTGAGTTAATTGAACTAAAGCCTCTATTCTTACTCCTCGGTCTGTATTCCTTTCTGAAACATCAATTAATGCTCTTATAACTAATTCGTTGTTGGTATATTCTGATAATGCTTCTAATGCTTTATACCTTACTTCCCTTGTATTTTCTTCTCTTAATTGGCTTATTAATGCGTTAATATCTGAAGTTTCTTCTCTTAGGCATTCTTTTATTTGATCTTTGAAGAAAAAACCATTTTGATCTTCTTGTAATGAGTCGACTGCTGAGATTGCTGCATTTAATCTTTTTTGATTGTTTTCAAAAGGAATTTGTAAATATCCTTCCCAGATTGTATCACATGCTTCATCTGTATTGGAAGCGGTTATTATGAAAGAACACTCTAAATTATCTTGAGCTATAGAAATTTGAGTAAATAAAGTTAATACTAGTAAAACTAAGATGCCCCTTTTCAAATACATATAAAGAATAATAGATTAGAATTATATAAAATTGTCTATTAAAATCTTCGAAGTTTTAGTTATGCCTCTTTAGTATGCGTAATTGTAGCCTCTCCAAAAGCCTTCCTCTTCTACGGAAATCTCATCGTTCTCTAGCTCCTCTTCGATGATCTCATCTGGATACATGTTTTCGTCGTGTTCCTCTCTAGCCATTGTAAATTCTTCCATTTAAAATCCCCCAGATATTATAAAATTAAAGAATTATTTATATTTGTTCTATATATTGTATATAGTTAAATTAAATCTTTTATTTTTCCGAAGCTGTAAATTTTATCTCCAACTATGAAAACTTCGAAATTGTCTCTTGATTCATAAAAAGGACTTAGATCTTTTTCAGTTAGAATGTTTGTTCCTTGAGTAACTAAACTGAAAGAAGGTATTATGATTAAAGTTTTATCTTTGTAATCTCCTTTTAAAAAACATTTGTAAGATTCTGTTCTTATATTATCTTGGACTCTGATTGCTGGATGTTCGTGTCCTATGATTATTATTTTTGTTTTAATTTCTTTTAATTTATTTCCATGAATAATTGTAATATCATCTACAACATATTCTTCTAAAATTTCTAAGTTCTTTTTTTCCGCTATTGGGTCTAAAATTGTATCGTGGTTTCCTTTTACTAGAATTACATTTCTATTGTTTTCTAGGCATAAATCTAGAACCTCTAAAGTGTGGCGCCATTCTTGTTCCGAGATTGTTCCGAATTCATGTTTTAAATCTCCGTTTACTACTACAGTTTTAATTTCCTTTGTTAGAATTTTTTTTAATTTAGTTTTTATTTCTTCGAATTGAAATCTTGGTATTAAAATTCCTTGTTTGTTTAGAGCTTCTTCTAATCCGATGTGGAGATCTGAGATAATTAAATGATCTTTGTATACTAGGGATAAGTCCCTCATTTCTATGTTATTGTGGATATTCATAATGAAATTTAGAAAAAATGGGTTTAAAAGAGTATGGAAATAGTTATAAAGTTTGTAATAAATATAGGGTTATGGAAGATATTGTTTCACAGGAGGAAATTGACGCTACACTTAGTGGCCATATTGCTGAAATGGAAGCTAGTGGAGAGAGTGTAGATTTTAGTTTGGCTGTTTCCTCATTGATGGAATTTAATGAAAATGCGATTCTACAACAAAGAATTTCCGAAGCTAGAGATAGTTATCAAGAAACTGAAAGGAATTTTACCCAAAGTTTTTCAGAAGGAGGGATGAATCTAAACGCATATAATGAATCTATAATGCTAATCATAGCCATTACGTTGGATTGGTTGCTCAATTAGTGGGAGAAAAAGATTAACTTCGTTTAAATCTAGCTACTGTATCTAATAATTCTACATGTCCTAAGAATAAAGCTCTGCAGCAGTATCTTTCTAAACCTAGTTTGTCCATAACTTCCTTAGGTTTTTTACCTTTTTCTAGTTCTTTAAGGTATTTTTCATGAAGATGAGATACTGGTTTTCCGCAGCTGAAACAGCGCATTGCTATGATCATACTTATCCCTGTCCCCTTTGAAGTTCTTTTATACCTTTCATAAATTAAGTTCCTATTTTTCCTGTTTAAAAGGTTTACTGTATTGGTTTTTACCTTTAGGGTTATTTCCTACAACGTAATAATGTCCCAGTCTATGGATTCCATATATTCTTCTTATATTCACTAAAGCTGTATCACTAATTTTAACTTTCTCTATGACTTCTTTAAATTTTATTTTGGGATTTTCCCTATATAATTTAAGAATTTTATTAATTTTTTCTATTGATGTTTTTATTCTATCTTTTGCTGTTTTTTTGAAACCATACTTTTGAAGTGCTCTTCTTACTGCTTGCTCGCTAATATTAAATTTTTCTGTAATTTCTCTTTGTGATATTTTTGGATTTTTCTTAGCATATTTTACTATTTTCTTTTTTAGAGACTCTGGATAGTCCTTAACTCTTCTCTTTCCTAAGTTGTTTTCTTTTAAAACTCTATTAACTTTTATTTTACTTATTTCTAATATCTTTGCTATCTCTGTGGTCCTTGTTGTGCCTAATTTGTATAATTCCATGATTTTGTTGACCTTTTCTTTGGGGATTTTGTTCCAAATTTCATTTTTAAATTGTTTTCTATATTCCTTTAACTCTGGAAACTCTTTGTATCTACTTATCATGTTGAGAAACTTGCTATATTTTTTTGGGTTTAGCGTCATCAATCGTAGTTTTAATAATTTTAAGTGATTCTCCTTCTCTGAAATAATCACATCTTTGTAGTTATCATATTCTCGTGCCTTTATGTTTAATTTCTCCAAACATTTTTGGTATAATTTTCTCTCTTCTAATTTGTTTGCTGTTAAGTGTATTCTATAGTGACCGCTTTTTTTTCTGTCTTCTATACAGCTCTCTCCCGCAAAAATTCCTTTCATGTAACTTTTTATGATGTTGAGCTCTGATTTCAGTATTTCTTCATAAGTTATTTTTCTCACAAAGGTTTTTATTATTTGACTAAATAAATTATTTCTATACTCCAAAACCACTGATCCTTTATCAAAGAATTTTAGTTTTTTATTATTTGTATTTTTTATATAAGTAACTCTTTTTGGATAAGCTTGATTAAAAGAGATTTTTGTTTTTTCAACCCAATATTTTATTACTTTGCTTTCGATTTCCTTTTTATAATTTTTATCTATTGGTTCATTTAGATTTAGTTTAATACTCCACCTCCAAGTGTCTTCTTTCAAATCTAGTTCTTTCTTGAACCAATTTAAAACATTGTTTACTATTTTTGGTTGGTTGTTTGCAAAAGATAAGGTACCATTTTGGGTTTTACCCATCTCTGCTTGCAATAATCCTAAAACTTCAAATGTTCTTTCTGATTTTGAGATAAATCTAGGTATTGCTATGTTATGCTCTCTTATAGAATTATTATATCCCTTAGTTGTATAATATAACCCGATAAATTTTTCATCATAATCTTTATGTAATTTTCTAAGAATGTTCTTTTTGCCGGAAAAAATTTTGTGGGGGATAAAATCTAATAAATCTAAATTTAATTTCATAGGATTATTAAATACTTTATTATTTATATATCTTATGGCTTAAAAATCAAATATAATGGTTTAAAAGGTTCAATTATTCTGGTATCAGCGATACGATTTTTGCCTCTTACTTCTAGGTTTTCCGGAATCGTTCGGCTTACACGGTTCATTTCTTCTCGTGTCTGCAACCAAAAGGTGTCTATCATATTCTAGGAACATTTTCTTTAATTTATCTCCCCTTGTGTACTCAACTAAAGCTTTTGCGATAGCTAATCTTGAAGCTTCTGCTTGAGATTGCCAGCCTCCACCTTTAACGTTAATATTAATATTTACCTTTTCAGCAAATTCTTTTGCTATTTCTAAAGGTTCTAGGATTTTCATTCTTGCTAATTTGTTTCCATAATGATCTAATAATAATTTGTTAACTCTAATAATTCCAGTTCCTTCTTTTAATGTAGCTCTAGCTATTGACCTTTTTCTCTTTCCTGCAATATGTACCACTTTAGGCATTTGTATTTCCTAGTAATTTACACAATTCTTTTATTGTTATATAATTAATATTGTTTGATTTTAAAACATTAATGTTATCTAAGGTTGTTATTTCTTCACTTTTAAAGTTATCTGGAGTACCTATGTGGCACATTATTCTTTTGAATGCTTCTGATCCCCTTTCTTTTTTATAAGGTAACATTCCTCTGATCATTCTTCTTACTAATCTGTCTGGCATTCTTGGAATGAAAGGACCTTTTCTTGGAGTTTTTCTATTGAATTTTTGTTTGTAGTTAGCTACTATGTTATCTCTTTTTCCTACAATAACTATTTTTTCAGCATTGATTATTTCTACTTTTTCCCCTAGTAAAGCTTGTTTAGCTACTAAAGTTGCTAGCCTTCCTAAAATTAAATTTTCTCCGTTGATAATCATTTGTTAGTTGTTCTCCTTGTCAGGGGTGTTGCTTGTTCTCTTGAGTACCTCTTTGAAGCTTGTCTAATTTCATACAAAAAATCCCCTTCCGCTAGATCCTTTGGGTTAGGTAATTCATATGCTACAGGTGCGAATCTATATTTTAATAGATTCACTTCTTCAGTGGTTCTTTCTAGACTCATCCTATAATCCTCACTTTCTTTCCTTCTGGGTTATTTTTAAGTAATTCTTGTAATTTGATTGCTTTACCATTTTTATTTATCTTTTCTTCTGCCTTATCTGAGAATTGGTAAGCTGCGATTGTTAAGTTTTTAGTTAAGTCTCCTACGGATAAAACTTTTCCTGGAACTAAAGCTGTTTCTCCTTCCCTAGTGTGTTTATCAATTTTATATAAATTAACGGCCCTTCTAATTCTAGTTGGTCTTGAGAGATCTTTAGCTATTCTTAACCATAATTTAACTTTGTTTTTTTTACCTATGCTAGTTAACTCTCTAATTAAATCTCTTAATACTAAAGTTTGAGGTCCTGTTCGTTTTACCATCGAATCTTTTTAGGAAAAAGCTTCACCAAAAAACTTAATCCTTTCTCCTTAGTAGAAGTATCTTTAACCTCTACTGTTCGCGTTAGCTTGCAGAGTTATAATTTTGTTTAAATTTTGTGTTTTTAAAGGTTATGTTTTAGAAATGTGATGTCAGTTCTGTATTTTTTACTTCTGTTTCTAGAGGATTTTCTTTTATGTGAGGTAATGGTTCCTTTTTTCCCGAATAACTATCGAGTGCGGCAAAAGTCGTGGCTAGGATTAAACATCCTGTGACCATCCCTGCGAGGAAAATTGCTGTGTATTCTCCATATTGATAATAATTCCTATTTAATCTTGGTTGCATTTTGTATAGCGATTATTAATTTTTCTCTCCAAAGAAGAAATCTGCCCAAATAAAGATTACAAAAAACACTATGAATAATTTTGAAGAGACTATGTATGTTAAGATTACTACTAAAGCTGCTATGATTGTGTGGAACCAGCAAGTTGGACAAGAAAAACCTCTTAAGGCTAATTTAACAAATCTAAAAGCGAAATAAATAACTGCTAGCCATTTTATTAAATTAAATAATGTTGCCCAAACTACAATAGCAATAACTGTTATTAAGATATAAATTAAGAACTTTTTACCTAGTAATTTTTTCTTTAAATCTAGTTTTTTCATGAGTATTATTTCATTAATTTATCAAATTCTTTTAATTTTGAATTGAATAAATCAACTGCTGAAGTTAAAATTTTGCTTGCATCTAATTGTCACCAAGATTCTAGTATGAAAACAAAATCTGTATCTGAATATTCGACTTTAACTCCATGTTCTTCGCATGTTTGTTCGTCAGCTTCTGTCCATTCGTTTAGATCTTTAACTTCTAAATTTTTACCTTTTACTGTTAAGTTCTTACATTTTTCTTGTAATTTCTTTAAATCTGCATTTTCTGCAGTTAATATTGGTAAAGATTTATAATAAGCTAGTCCTGGAGCGAATTTTGCATGTTGTTTTCCTTTTCCTAGTCTAGCTGTAGCTTCCAATTGTAAAGTTTGTCCTTTCAATAGTTTAGTTATTGGCATGTCTGGGAATGCTGGTTTTATTTTTGGATCTTTTGATTTTAAGTTTTCTGATAAAACTGTGCATGGACCTTTTGCTTCTAAAACTAATTTTAATTCGCATCTTGCACATCCTTTTCCCTTACATTTACAATCATCTGGTAAGTTGTAAGATTTTAAGTCTGTAGTTAATGGAATTAAACCCATTCTATGAGAAACTATTTCATCATATAAAGCAGATTGATTTTTCACAAATGTAACTTCTTCAATTGCCATTGATGGCACTTCTTCTAGAACCATTCTTCTTAAAGCGTTAACTATGTAAGGTTCTGTTTCTTTGATTATGAATGTTGTTTTAAGTTCTTCTTTCTTTAATAATTTTAATTGCATTTATGGTCTCCTACCTCTTTTCCCGCCTTTTTTTCTTGTTCCATCATGTGGTGTAGGAGTTACATCTTCAATTGTTCCAACCCTTAATCCTGATCTAGATAAAGATCTAATTGCAGCTTGAGCTCCTGGACCTGCATTCATTGGTCCGTTACTTCCCCCTGGTGCTTTTACTTTAATCATTAATCCTGAAATTCCTTTTTCTTTGCATTGTTCAGCTGCCATTTTTGCTGCTGCCATTGCTGCTGTTGGAGATGATTCTAATCTGTCTGATTTAACAACCATTCCTCCAGACGTTCTTGCTATTGTTTCTGAACCTGTAATGTCTGTAATGTGAATTATTGTGTTGTTGTAACTAGCATATATATGAGCGATTCCCCATCTAACTTTTCTTTTGTCGTATGCCATTTTATATTTCTTATTTTAAGTGTTTATAAAGTTAATCTGCTTTGCCAGCGGACTTATCTTCATTTTCTCTTGTTTTATTTTCAGTTGGTGTTGCTTCGTCAACTTTTTTTACTTCTTTAGTTTCAGTAGGTGGTGTTTGCGGATTTACCTCTGGAGCTTTTGTAACTGGAATTGCTGTTGTCTTATCTCCAGCGAAAATATCTGTTTCGTCACTTCTTTCTTTTTTATCTTTATCTTCTCTTTTTGAAGCTTCTTTTGCCCTTTCTGGATGTTGATCGTTTGACATTATAGAAGCTGGATTGAAAGTGATTTTATTTTCTAAATCTAGAGGAACTAGGTAAGAAGGAACATTAATTTTTTCTTCTTTTAATGCTACGTGCCCATGTGCGATGAATTGTCTAGCTTGTCTAATGCTTTTTGCTAAACCTTTTTTAAAAACTACAGTTTGTAATCTTCTGTCTAAAATGCTTTTAATATCTAAACTTAGAACAGTATCTAATTGAGATGATGGAGGGATTAAACCTAGTTTGATTAATTTGTCAACTAGTTGTTTTTTTTCTTTTGTTGCTTGTTCTGATTTAGCTGCAGTTAGAACTTTTGCTTGGTTCCTTACTGTTTTTAGAAATCCTTCTGCTTTCCAAATTTCTTTTTTATTTTTTAATCCGTATTCCTTAATTAACTCTTTCTGTTCTTCAATTAAATCGCTTTGCCAGATTTGTAACGGTTTTTTATATTTTTTCTTTGGTTTCTTTGGACTGCCCATTTTATTTTTGAACTCCTTTCTTTCTTACTCCGATTGTTTTTCCATGTCTGAAGTTTCCTCTTGTTCTTTGTCCTCTAACTGGCAATCCTGAAGAGTGTCTAACTCCCCTATAACATTTTATTTTTTTAAGATGTTTAATATCAAATTCTTTTTGTAATTTTAAATCTGAAGATGTTAAGTGTTTATCTTCTCCTGTTTCTAAATCTTTTTTTCTATTGTATAACCATTTAGGAATTTTGTGTTCTAAAGGATTTTTAATTGCTTTTTCTAAACTCTTTATTTCTTCATCTGTTAAAATCCCAACTTGTTTATTTATCGGGATGTTTGTTACAGTACAAATCGCATTAGCGAATGAAAAGCCTACTCCTTTAACTCTTCTTAAAGAAGGTAATAAAGTTTTTTCACCTTTTAAGTCAGCTTCTGCTAATCTAACAATATGTCTGAAATCTTTGTTTTGTGTTATATCGTCTGGCATTTTATTAAAAAATTAACAAGAATAAGTGTTTAAAAAGTTTTTCATACGCCTGAAAACAGCTTATATTTGTCCTCATTGTTCAATTCCATAATTATTCTTTTGATTATGGTTTTCTTTGGATCTGGCATTAACTTAACTCTCTTTTTAATATCAGCTAAATCTTTGAACTCTTGTTCCTTTCTTATTTCGATTATTTCCCACATGTGTTTTTTTCCGACTCCAGGTAATAATTCAATTTGATGTCTTCTTGTGTTGATAGGACCTGCTTTGTTGAAAAACTCTACAAATCTAGATTCATTTTTTTCTACTACATCCTTTAAGACAGCTTCTACTTCCATTTTAGCAGTTTGAGTTAATTTACCCATATCTAGTCTGCCGATTATATGATGGATCTTATCTCTTTTACCTTCACCAATATAAACTTCTTCATAGGGTTGGAGAAAAACTTCTTTTTTAGGAACTAGTTCTAATAATGTAAAATGATTTTTACCTAAAGCTTGCACTATTGGTGTCTTTTGGTGCATAGGTCTGGTATCGAACGGATATCCATGAGGTAGGAAGTCTAAAATTATTACTACTTCCTCTCTTACAGGTTGATTCATCATTTTGTGCTCCAATAGTTTTATTTCTTCTTTGCATATTCTTTCACTACATCTAAGATTTTCTTCATGTTTTCCTCATTTACAGTAGTTGTTTCACCAACGAAAACCATGCGTAAATCATCTATATCTTTAGGTAAAGTGTCTATTACTTTAACTATTTGTCTGTCTTTTAGTCTAGGTATTTCTAAAGCTTGTATTTTTTTAGTAATTTCTTTTACGTCTTTAATTGTTATTTTAGTGAAATGATTTAGATAAGTTTTAGCTTTGTTTGATCTAAAGTTTAATTCCTTTTGATCCTTTTCTAATTTAGCTAAATCATTAGCTAATTCGACCATAGTGATTGGTCTTTCCTGAATTACTTTTTCGTTTGACATTTTCTTAGGTGTACTGGGTGTACGATTAATTGTTTTATTGCGTTTTTATCTTTTAATTTGATTTTGTAGTTTGTACCTTGTTTTCCTATGATTTCTCCTGTCATTCCATGAAATCTTCTGAAGTACATACCGTTTTGTTTTGCTGGTTCAGCTTTTAATAGTACTTTTTCACCGTCTTTAAAGGTTTGTAAGTAGTTTCTTATGCTTATTTTACCCTTAGTTTTGATGTTTTTCTTGAATAAACTTCGAGTTTTCCTTCTAGCTGTACCTGTTCTTTTCATAGACTTTTTAGGTATATTTTTATTTAAAAAGCTTTTTGTTTAGTAAATTATATATAATAGAGAAGGTGTAAAGACATAATGGCTAATTTAGATGTTGTGTTGCTAATTGTTAGAGTAATGATGGGTGGTTTTTTTATAAAACATGGGTTTAAAAAATTTTTAGATCCTAACGATATAGCTAAGTGGTTGGATAAATTAAATTATAAACCAGGGATATTATTTGCTTGGTTTATTATAATTGTAGAGTTTTTTGGAGGAATATTAATGATTTTAGGTTTAGGTAGTAGAGGAATTGCTCTTTTAATGGCTGCAGTTATGGTTCAAGGTATTTATCATAGAAAATTTGTTAAAAGTTTAAAATTTGTTGATGGATGGGAGATTAATTTTGTTAGTATTAGTTCTTTGATTGTGTTAATTGTTTTAGGTAGTGGTATTTATTCTTTAGATGCTTATTTTGGGTAGGTTTTTAAATAACTAGATCAATTTTAATTATATGAATACGATATTAAAGGGAGTATTAACTTCTGTAATTGTTACTATCCTTGTTTTTATTTCAATTTATACTGTGGAATATTCGTGGGGGAGAAATGCGGTTCCTCCAATCGATATTATTTCTGTTATATTCATTATTGTAACTTCATTAGCTGCTGGGTTTTTATTTTCTTATTTTCATTCTTTGATTGAAGATTATAAGGGTAAAAAAAATGGAGAACTAAAATATCCAAAACTTGTTTACTCAACATTATTTTTTAATTTTGTTTTTCTAATTCTTTTTATGAGTGGAGCTGTTTCTGGAGGAGGACTTTCTCTACTAAAAATGTTCGATTTTTCTATCTTTAGAGGACAAGTTATTTTGAATATTATCGCTTTAGTTTTAGCTATTATAGGTTATAGGAAATCTAGAAAAAATATACCTGAGAAGCCTTTAAAGAAATTATTTTTAATTAATATTCTTCTCGCGTTAGTTTTAGTTCTTGGAGCAATAATCACAGGACTTTTCTTTTTGGCTATTATTTTAGCTTTTAGTAGTCTTCCCTTTTGATTCCATAGGTTTTTAAATTCAATATTTGTCTAAATTAAAATGAAAGCTTTATCTATTAAAAATTTACATAAAAGTTATCCAAATGTGAAAGCTGTGGATGGTGTAAGTTTTGATGTTGAGGAAGGAGATTTTTTTGGATTTTTAGGACCTAATGGTGCTGGAAAGACTACTACTCTTAATTGTGTAATTGGGTTGGCTAAGTTTAGTAAAGGTGAAATAGAAGTTTTTGGAAAAGATAATAAAAAAGATTTTAGAGATGCTAGGAGTTTAATTGGTATTGCTCCGCAAGAATATAATTTTGATCCTTATTTGAATATTGAAGATGTTTTAGTGTATCAAGCGGGTTATTATGGAATTCCTAAAGGAAAAATAATGCCTAGAGTTAAATTATTATTAAAACAATTTAAGTTAGATGGGAAGAAAGAAGTTGATTTTAGAAAATTAAGTGGTGGAATGAAGAGGAGATTAACTTTAGCTAGAGCTTTAGTTCATAAGCCAAAATTATTGATATTGGATGAGCCTACTGCGGGAGTTGATGTGGAATTAAGATTAGAGATTCATAAATATTTAGCTGAGATAAATAAACAAGGAGTTACTATTCTTTTAACATCCCACTATATAGATGAGATTGAAAAATTATGTAATAAAACTTGTATTGTTAATGATGGAAAAATAATTGCTAATGATTTAACTAAAAATTTAGTAGATGATTTAGATACGGGTCATACTGAGATTCTAACTGATAAGAAAAGTAAAATAAAAAAAATTGATTGTGTTGAGTTTAAAGGGAATAAGATTATTGTTTGGAATAAAGGTAAAGATAAATTAGATGATGTTTTTGAACATTTAAGTAAACAGAAAATAAAAGTTTTAGATGTTAAAAGTGTTAAAGATTCTTTGCAGGATATATTTTTGAGGTTGACGAAAAAATGAATTGGACAGCTTTGTTAACATTGATTAAGAGGGAGAATCTTAGAACAATTAAAATAATTAATCAAGTTATTTGGCCACCTATAATTTCTTCTTTATTGTATATTTTTATATTTGGATTTAGTTTAGGTAAAAACTTTGAAGTTGGAGAAGTTTCGTATTTAGCGTTTTTAGTTCCTGGATTAATTATGATGAATATTATTATGAGTTCGTTTGATGAAAGTTCTAGTTCATTATTTTTAGGGAAATTTATTAATTACATTCAAGAATTGTTGATAGCTCCTATGAGTTATTTAGAATTGGTTTTAGGATTTTTGTTTGGAAGTATTTTAAGAGCTTTTGTAATTGCTAATTTAATTTTATTAGTGTTTGTGTTCTTTATTGATGTTGGAGTTCAGCATATTGGGTTGTACTTGTATTTTACATTTTTTGTATCTTTGTTCTTTGCTTCTATTGGATTAATTGTAGCTTTATGGGCTGAGAAGTTTGATCACTTGGCAATATTGAATACTTTTTTTATTACTCCATTATTGTTTTTTGGAGGAGTATTTCATTCAATTAAATTGTTGCCAGAGTTCTTTCAAAAAATTAGTTTGATAAATCCTTTATTTTACATGATAGATGGATTTAGATTTAGTATGTTGGGGACTAGTGATGGCGATGTTTTTACTAGTATGTTCGTAGTTTTAGCTTTGGCTTTAGTTGCGTTCTTTTATACTCTTTATTTGTTTAGAAGTGGATACAAGTTGAAACAATAGCTTTATATACTGAAAAAATTGATTATTTAGTGTTGATGAGAGAGTACTTGCTCAGTAATTGAACATTTTACTTTTTCTTTGAAATAAAAATATGAAATTTGAAGATTTAAAATTAAGTAAGCAGTTATTAGAATCAATAAAAGATTCTGGGATAGATAGTCCTACAGAGATTCAAGAAAAGACAATCCCCCACGCTATTGAAGGAAAAGATATTATTGGGGAATCTGCTACAGGTTCTGGTAAAACATTAGCATTTGGTTGTGGCATTGTAGAAAATTTAGAAGCTAAAAGAGGATTACAAGCTTTAGTTTTAACACCTACGAGAGAATTAGCTGAACAAGTTAAAGAAGTTTTGAAATATTTGGGAAATAAAAAAAATCTTAAAGTTATTAGTGTTTATGGTGGAGTTTCTATTAATCCACAAATAAAAGATTTAAAATTTGCGGATGTAGTTGTTGCTACACCTGGTAGATTTTTAGATCATTTGAATAGAAGAACAATTAATACATCTAAAATTAAATTATTAGTTCTTGATGAAGCGGATAGAATGTTTGATATGGGTTTTAGGGATGATGTTGAAAAAATTATAAGAAGTTGCCCTAAAGAAAGACAAACATTATTATTTTCGGCTACGATATCTTCCGATATAGCTAGATTAGCTAATAATCATTTAATTAATCCTGTTAGAATTAGAGCTGGAAAATTTGTTGATCCTAGTAAATTAAAACAAGTTTATTATGATGTTGATAAAAATATTAAATTATCATTATTTTATCATTTGTTAATGGAGGAGACTTCTGGATTAGTAATGGCTTTTTGTAATACTAGAAGAAGTACTGATTTTGTTGTTAAGAGTTTAAGAGCTAATAAAGTAAATACTGTTGGTGTTCATGGTGGGTTGACTCAAAATAAAAGAAGTTCCATTATGAAAAAATTTAATGATGGTAAGACACATGTTTTAGTTTGTACTGATGTTGCTGCTAGGGGATTAGATATAGATAATGTTTCTCATGTTTATAATTATGAAATCCCTAAAGATTCTACAGATTATATACATAGGATTGGAAGAACTGCTAGGGCTGGAAAGGATGGTAAAGTTATTAATTTATTATGTGATTATGATCATGATAATTTCTCAAGAGTTTTAAGAGATAATCGTTCTTTTGTTATTGAAAAAATTATAACGCCTAAGATTAAAAGAATTGCTGCTGCTAGGATTGAAAGGAAACCTGATTTTCATAGACGTGGAAGAAATGGTTTTAGAAATAAAAGAATTAGATATAATAATAGATAGTTAATTTTTAGATATTTTTATATATTTTGTATTATAATTAATAATTATGGAAGAAGGATATGAAATGGAAGAATTTGCGGATCAAAGTATTGAAGCTGTACAGGAATTTATTAATTTAGAAGGAAGGCTAGTTAAGGAAAAGCATGCCCTTGACATGGTAATACAACATTGTGGCAATATGTTATTTCATCTCGATGAGAGGATACCGGAGCATATGTCTCATTTACATGATTTGAATGGTGAAGTGACCGATAAACTTGTGGAAATACAAACACTTCTTGAATCTGGTGAATTAGAAGGTCTGGAAATAGTATCACAGGAAAAAGAAGCTTTAGAAAAATTGGAAAAAGATGGTGCACATATAAAATTTAAAGCTATAAAAGAAGAAGTTGATAAAGAAGAAAAATCCTTTATAGACTTAAATATAGGGGAGTTAAAAAATTTACATTCTAGGTTTTTAGAATTAACTAAATTAATGGAAAAGGATAACATAGTCAAAGCGATTAATCAAGATTTAGCTAACCAAAAAGAAAAAGAAGAATATGAAGAGTTAGAGGAGTATTATTTCTTACAAATTTATAAGGTCTTAAAAGCTTATGAAAAAATCTTTGGAGATTTGTTGAGACAAGAACATCAGTTAAAATTTAATTGATATTCGTCGATTTCAGTATTATCAAAACCTTTTTTAGTAAGTTTGCTTTAATGTCAACGTGGTAGTGATGAAAATATTTCTCTAAGTTGTTAATAAAAAATTTTAAATAAGAGTTTGTATTGTTATAAACAATGAAAGGTGCTTTATTGGTTTTATTGATTTTATCTTTTATTCTTTCTGGATGCGACAGAGATTATTCTGAATCCGAGATTAATGCAGTAATACAAGAGGAAGTTGCACAATATGAAGAATATGAAAGAGAATTTAAACTTGCTGTAGATTCAAAAGATCTGTCAAGATGTAATCTAATGGAAGTACAGGAGTATAAACATTCTTGTTATACAGCTATTGGAATGGATACAAAAGATGCCTCTGTATGTGAAGATATTAAGGTAAATCCTGGAGACTATTCTGACCTTAACGAACCTTATTCTGAAGCGGAATTAAGAGGTTGGTGCTATGCTTTTATCGCCAATGAACTTGGGGATTCAACTATATGTGAGGAAATAGCTGATAGTGGATGGAAATCTACATGTAGGGGAGGGTTTGGCCTATTAAAAGACGAAACAGAATGTGAGAAATTGGAAAAAGAGAATGATAGAAATGGTTGTTACCTTGATGTTGCAGTCACTATAAAAGACATTAACGTTTGTGGAAAAATAACTAACGAAGATTTAAGAGGTTTTTGTGAAGTGGAAGTTGTTGACCCTTTATTTACCTAATTCTAAAATTGCGGGAGACAGGATTTGAACCTGCGTAAGCACTAAGCTATTGGATTTTGAGTCCAACCCATTTTCCAGACTCTGGCACTCCCGCATAAGCTTTTAGGAAAACCTTTACCAAAAACAACGTAAAATCCATTTAAGAAGTTTTTTATATTGAATATTCTTTATTGTTAAAATGGAAACTAAATTCTTAGATAAACTAAAGAGAATTAAAAGAGGACCTGCTATAATGATCCAGAAGGATGTTGGTGTTATTTTAAGTAATAGTTCTATAGATAAAGATTCTAAGGTTTTAGATGCTGGAGCTGGTTGTGGTGTTTTAACTGCTAATTTGGCTAGGTTTGTAAAAAAAGTTTATAGTTACGATAATAGGAAAGAATTTTTATCAATAGCTAAAGAAAATATAGAAAAATTTGGATTAAAAAATGTTACTTTCAAAAATAAAGATGTTTATGAGGAAATTAAAGAAAAAAATTTAGATTTAATAACTTTAGATGTAAAAGAACCTTGGTTAGCTTTTGAAAATGCTTTTAACGCTTTGAAAGAAAATGGAGATTTAATTTGTTATAGTCCACAAATAACTCAAGTTATGAGAATAGTTGAAGAAAGTGAAAAGAAATTTAAAGTTGTAAAAGTTTTAGAGAATATTGAGAGAGAATGGATGATAGAAGGAGTTAAGGTAAGACCTAAAAATATGATTATTGGTCATACTGGGTTTTTAACTATTTTAAGAAAAAATGCATCTAAAAACTAAAGTTGCGGAATATGGAATTATTGTAGATAATAAAAAGTTTTTAATGATGAGATTTTCTAAGAAAGCAAATAAAAGTGAGAAGTGGATTTTTCCTGGTGGTAGAATGGAGACAAAAGATAAACCTAGAAAAGGGTTAGAAAGAGAGATAAGAGAAGAAACTAAATTAAAAGTTAAGATTTTAGATCCTTTTGATGTTGTTATGTGGGGTAAAGGAGAAGATAAGAGATATGCTGTATTTTTCTTATGTAAATTAATTAGTGGAGAGGTTGATATAAGTTGGGAGCATCAAGAATATAAGTGGTTTAAGTTTAGTGAGATAAATAAAATAGATTTTCATAATAAAGCGTTTAAAGATGTTTTAAGAAAGGTTTAAAAGTTTAGTTTTTTTAATTTTGTATGAAAAAGAGTTCTGATATACTTGAAAAATGACAGAAAAATATGCTGAACTAACTATGTATTTTGGAATTTGTGAAGGGCCTAGATTTGGTGTTGGAGAATTCTCTGAAATAGATGACGCATTATGGAATGCTGCTATTGCAGAAATCGAGGAACATTTAGATCCAGATAATAAAAAGCGTAGTTCATTTCATGTAAGTTATAAGTCCCTTTTAAGGGATGAAGAGGTGGCTAAAAAATTGATAAATTTTACAAATAGAAGAATTGGAGGTTGTGAGAGTCTAATTATACCAAAAGATAGTTTAAGGGATGAGGTTTTGAGATTTTATAGAATATTAAAGATTCCTGATTTTGTAAAGGAAAGGGAAAAGAAATTGATTAGAATTTTGAGAGAATCTGGATGTGAAGGAAGTGGTCCAAAGATAAGAATGGCAATGGAGGCTAATAGGCTTTTTGGAGAAGATGAGGCTGGTTTAGAATATTTAGAAAGAATGAAACAAAAATCTTGGAAAAATGCTTTAAAATTTTATTAAGAAAGGTTTAAAAGTTTATTAGAGTTCTTGAATAAAATGGAAATTATAGAAAAATTAGTTCCTGACACTAGTATTATCATAAAGAAAATATTAAGTCATAGGATAAAGAAAGGAGAATTGAAAGTTAAAGAGTTGTTAATTCATGAAGCTTTGCTAGCTGAATTAGAACATCAAGCGAATCGAGGAAGATCTATCGGTTATATTGGATTAGAGGAAGTTAGTGAATTAAGAGAGATGAAAGGTATAGAAGTTAGATTTTCTGGAGATAGACCTAAGATAAATCAAGTAAAATATGCTGCTTTGGGTGAAGTTGATGCTATGATTAGAAGCTTAACTTGGGATGAAGGGGCTAAGTTTATTACTGCGGATAAGGTTCAAGCGAAAGTTGCTGATGCTAAAGGTATTGATGTTATGTTTATTGAGCATGTTATTATTCACCATAGGAAATTAAAATTGGATAAATATTTTGATAAACAAACTATGAGTGTTCATTTAAGAGAAGGTTTGGTTCCAAAAGCTAAGAAAGGAAGTCCTGGTAAAATTGATTTTGTGGATTTAGATAAAAGAAAGTTACAACATCATGAGTTAAAGGATATTTCTAGGGAAATTATTGAGGAAGCTAAAACAAGACATGATAGTTTTTTAGAAATTGAAAGAGGTGGAAGCACAATAGCTCAATTAGGGAATTATAGGATTGTTATTACTCAAACTCCTTTTTCTGATAAGATGGAAATTACTGCAGTTAGACCTGTTAAAAAAATGAAATTGGAAGAATATAAATTAAGTGAGAAATTGTTAGAGAGAATTGGAGATCAAGCTGAAGGAATATTAATAGCTGGAAGTCCAGGGATGGGTAAGTCAACATTTACAACTGCTTTGGCTGAATTTTACGCATCTCAAAAAAAAATTGTTAAAACTATTGAAGCACCTAGGGATTTGCAATTAGATGATAATGTAACTCAATATAGTTTGAATTATGGAGATAATGAGGAAATTCATGATATACTTCTATTGAGTAGACCGGATTATTGTGTTTTTGATGAGATGAGGAATCATAAGGATTTTAATTTATTTTCAGATTTAAGAATGGCTGGGATTGGTTTAGCGGGGATAATACATGCTACAAATGCTATAGATGCTATTCAGAGATTTATTGGGAAGATAGAATTAGGTGTAATACCACATGTTGTTGATACGGTTATATTTATTAAAAATGGTGGGGTTGAAAAAGTTTTAAGTGTTGAGATGATGGTTAAAGTTCCTAGTGGAATGACTGAGGCAGATTTGGCTAGGCCTGTTGTTGAAGTTAAAGATTTTGAGACTGATAAGTTAGAATTTGAAATTTATAGTTATGGTGAAGAGACTGTTGTTATTCTTGTTCAAGATACGAAAGTAAGTAAGAAGCCTAGTTGGGAATTGGCTGAGAAGAAGATTGAAGATCATTTTGAAAGATATGGGAATGTTAGAGTTGAAGTTGTTAGTGATCATAAGGCTAAAGTGTTTGTTCCTGAAGAATTTATCGCTAGAATTATTGGGAAGCAAGGGAAAAATATAGATGAAATTGAGAATAGGTTAGGGATTAAGATTGATGTTGAAGAATTAAAAGAATTAAAACAGGAGAAAGAAGAAGTAGGTTTTGAGGTTATTGAGAGGAAGAATAATATAATATTTTTTGTGAAAGATCATGTTGGTAAGAATGCTGATGTTTATTCTGGAGATGATTATTTGTTTAGTGCTACAGTTGGTAAGAAAGGAGATATTAAAGTAAATAAGAGAAGTGAATTGGGTAGAAAACTTTTAAAAGGGTTTGACAGTAAAGAAAAGATAAATGTTAGGGCCTGAAACTGTAGAAAATATTGAAGAGATATTAAGGAAAGTTCTCTATCATGAGGATAGGAATTGTGATGCTCAGTATAATTTAATTCTTGATTTTGGGGATGATGAAGTTGTTCCGTTACATGTTGGTGAAGGTGGAGATGGGAAGAGATATTTGTTCATGGGCCTTGTTGATCGTTTGGATACTTTAAGGGGCAGAGTTGATAGTTTAGATATTGTTAAATGGTTTAATCAAGATGTGTTTAAGGAAGCTCCTAGATTATCCATTTATTTGAGTGAAGGAAGGAGTTTGGATATATTTCGTACAAAAGAAGGTTATTTGGTTGAAGAAGTATAGTTAGGTTTAAAAGTTGAAAATTTCTTAAAGTTAATTATGCCTGGGTAGCTCAGCTTGGAAGAACCTTTTTGAAAAACGTTCACGAAAATGTTCTGAGCAAATAGAGCGATAGCCTCCTATCTAAGGAAGAAAGCTATAGGTCGAGGGTTCAAATCCCTTCCTGGGCGATAACTTTATAAGTATTTATTCTATTAATTTAATAAAATGGAAACTTTTACTGCTATAATTAAAAGGGATGAAGATATGTATGTAGCTGAGTGTCCTGAAGTTGGTACTGTGAGTCAGGGTAAGGATATAGATGACGCCATAGACAATTTGAAAGAAGCTACTGAGTTGTATTTGGAGGAATTTCCTTTAAAAAGTAAGTCTAAACCTTTAATGACAACTTTTGAGGTGGCTAGTTAATTGCCTAAATTAAAGAAGATTTCTGGAAAAGAGTGTGTTAAAATTTTGTGTAAAGAATTTGGTTTTGAAATCAAAGGCAGAAAAGGGAGTCATGTGAGGTTGTCAAAAGAAACTTCTGAAGGTAAAATTGGTACTGTTGTTCCTATGCATAAGGAATTGAAAATTGGAACTTTGAAAGGAATTTTAAAATTAGCTAAAATAGATGAAAAGAAATATATAGGACTTGTTGGATAGAATTTATTGGATATGAAAAAACTAACCAGAGAAGAAATTAGAGAGCAAGAGGAACTTAATAGAATCTGGAAAGATATTGATGAAGGCAAATGTATAACTCTTAATCTGGGAGAATTCTTGGAAGAAATGAAAAAATGGTAGCTTGTTAAAATTTGATCTTAGGAAAAGTGTTTATAAATAATTTAAAAGCTTAGGTTTCATTTTCTAAATAAGTTTTCCTTATTAAATTTAAATGTGAAATAATAAATTGCGTAAACCAATAAAACTATTCCTAAGGCTAAGAAAGATTTTTGAATATCATATATATCTGCTATTTTTCCTGCTATCGGTTCGAAAACTACTGCGAATATACCTATCCCAAATGCACTGACAGATTCAATTGTGGCTCTGTTGTGAGATTCTACTCTTTTATGGATATAACCTCTCTGGATAATTCTAAACATCCCGTATAAGAACATAGCCAATAAGAGAAGAAGGATACCTAGATAATCTTTTATTTGAGATATTGAGAATGTAATTAAAATTACCAATAACAAAGAAAGGGAAAATATTTTTCTATAGGAGAATTTATTCTTTATTTTGTCTGCTGATAATCCCCCTAATCCTTCTGTTAAAGCAGCTAATGCGAAAATTATACCGAACCAGGCAACAGGGATGTTAATTAGTTTAAAATATATTTGGGAGTAAGTGAAAGTATAGAAAAATACAAAGGAAACAAATGTTCCAAATATGACAATGAAAGCCAAAGCCTCTGTGTTAAAAACTTTTTTCATAGAACTTTTAAAATGGCTAAAAATATTTTCTTCATTTAAAGGTTTGTGGAATTTTGGTTCTTTAAAGTAAGAGATTACAACTAAAGATAGAACCATTGTTACAATAGATAATTTATAAGGTAAGGTTATATCTATGTTAAATAAAAATCCTGCACCTAATGCAGCAAGAGCTCCAACAGTTCCTGTTAATAGATACCCTCTTCCTGAGATTTTTTCATACTCTTTTTCTCTTTTTATTTCTTTTAAACTATCATAAAGGAAAGAACTAGCAGTTCCTGAATAAGTAGCGAACCAAGCTCCTTCAATAACTGCTGCTATGAAAAATAGGTAGAAAGAATGAGAATAAATGATGAAGATCATACTTATAATAAATAATGTTTGGGACAAGAATAATGTCTTTTTTCTCCCCCATTTATCCGCTAAAACTCCAGAAGGAATCTCAAGAGTTACTCGGGAAATGGAGAAGGCTACGCTAATGAATGCGATTTCTGTTATAGATAATTCTCTGGCTAAGTAAAATAATTGGAATATTGGAAAGAAAAATACTAAAGACCATAAAGCTTCGAATAAATAGTATTTCCAAATGTTTGAGGATGTTTTCATTTTTCTTTAACCCAAAGAATCTTTTTGACTCCTTGTTCGTTTACAAATGTTTTTACTTTTTTAAATTCTAATTTTTTGTTTATTTTGATGACTCCTTTGTTAATAGCTTTGCATTGGGCGAAGATTTTTTTGAATTTTTTCTTAAATCCGTATTCTATAACCTCTTTTAAAGCGTTTGTTGCCAAGCCTTTTTTTCTGTAATCTGGGTGAATCCATAAATGAACTCTTCCTTCATCAGACTTAGGATCCCAATTTTGGTGCTGTAGAATAACATTACCTGCATATTTTCCCTTAATTTCAATTGTGAAATATTTAGAATCTTTTTCTTTTACTTGTTTTATGTAATCTCTAATTTCTTGTTTTGCTTCTTTTAAATTTTTAGGAACACTTTCTAAGTTCTTTTTTGTTTCTTTATCTTGCATAGTTTCAAAATAGAGTTTTGCATCTGAAAGTTTTAAAGGTCTTAGAATGAAATCTTTTGTCTTGATTATCATTTGGTTATATTTAACTTAAAGATTTATATAGTTTGTTTAGTTTATATTTAAGATGCAATTTAAGATATATTCAGAGTTTCCTACTGAGAAAAATTTAGCTAAAATAAAATTAATAGATTTTGAATTTGAATTGATAATTGCAGCTCCTAGTTTAAAGAAGTTTAGAGAATATGAAAAAAAAGTTAAGAAATATAAAAATATCAAAGCTGTTGGTTATTGGCCTACTTTAAAGAAAGAGGAGGGTTATTGGATAAGCCCCTGGGGGAAAAGAAGTGGATTAAAAAGAATAATAAATGAAATTGAAGAAGATTTAGATAAGGGGAATAAATTATTTTTGAAATGGGATGCTGAGGCTCCTTGGTTTATGAAGAAAAGTTTGTATATAACTGAAGTTTTTAGTTTCTTTAGTAATGTTGTTTTAATTAAAAAATTTTTAAGAGAATATAAAAGTAAAATGAGAATTATTACTGCTGAAAAACCTAATATATTACCTGAGTGGTTTAATGGGATTTTTGGAATGGCGTTTCATCCTGAGAAATATGGAAATGAGAAAGTAAAAATGATGTATACTAGTTTAGGGAAATATGCTGGAGGATTAGGAGCTTGGGTATTTAAGAAATGGTATGAGAGAGTTACTAAAAAGTGGGGTAAGAGACATAAAGATAATTTTGTAATTGGTATTGGATGTACTGCTATTGGTATTTTAGGAGATGAGCCTTTAATTACAAAAGAAGAATTTAAAAGAGATTTAGAAACTGCTAAGAAAAATGGTGTAAAAAAAGCTGCTATATTTAGATTAGGTGGACTGGATAAAGAGTT
Organism: Nanobdellota archaeon; assembly: GCA_002687825.1. GTDB lineage: Archaea > Nanobdellota > Nanobdellia > SCGC-AAA011-G17 > ARS1403 > ARS1403. The sequence continues at coordinate 7,293 of NZBI01000012.1, read as the reverse complement.
TGTGGATATTCTTAAGAGTTATTTATAATAATTTGGACAGCTTGGTCTGCGCCGTTATCTTCAACATTTGACTTTTGTAAATTTTTTTCAATTGAACTTAAACTTGATAAGAACTCATTAACTACTGAAAATATTTCTTTATCGTCTAAAGGGTGCTTTAGTATTTTTGAAATTCCAAAATCGTTTTTTTCAGCTTCATATGCGTTTAGAGTTTGTTCTATATAATTAGGAACTGGGAAGACTAAAACTGGTTTTTTTAAAACTGCAGCTTCTGAGATAGTGTTATGGCCTCCGAAACAGATTACACCTTTTGAAGATTTAATATAATCTAGGAAGTTTTCTTTGAATGGAATAAAATGTAAGTTTTTTTGTTGTTTTCCGATTGTTTTGTAGCTTGAAATAATAAAATCATTTTCAAATTTTGGTAATATGTGTAGTAAACGATCTAGAATTTCTGAACCAAAATAAGAACCTCCTAAAGAAACTAAGATTGGGTCTTTGTATTTGTCTAAGACTGTTGCTTTTTTTGGGATTTCTCTTATGATTGGGTTGACGTAGTGTATTTTTTCTGTTGATTTTCTGTTAGAGATGGATGGAACTATTATTTGAGAATTTAATTTAGAAGCTTTTTTGTAAATTGACTTAATATATTGGTATTGGAGTTTGAAGGGTTTTTTTCTGTCTTTTAAGTATTCTTTATACAATTCTGGATCAAAATTGAAAATTAGGAAATGAGGTTTGTCTTTTGCTATTGAAAATGCAATGGGTTCGAAATCTGTTAAAATAATATCTGGTTGGAAGATTCTAACTACTTTTTTTAGTTTGAACATATTAATTAATTGTTTTATTGGTAGTGTTAAATTTTTAAGAAAAACTTGGAATGGAGAGAAATTAAATTTTCTTTCTGGGAATTTTGGACCATATATTTCTAAAGTTTCGAATTTGTGTTGGAAATATTCATGCGAATTTGCATAACCTGCAACTATGATATCGTACCCTTTTGATTTTAATTTTTCTAATATTGGGATTTGTCGTATTGAATGGCCGTAGCCTATTCCTGTTATTATTGCTAAGACTTTCTTTTGTGAGTGTTTTTTCATCTTGCCTTGTAAAATATTTCAGCGTATTTGCAATTGTGTTGGATTCCACTTAATTTAGCTCTTAAAAAAACTGGAATTAATTGTAAGTAAATTGAAAACCATTGGGATTTGTGCTGTTTCATTATTCTTATTTTTTCATTAAAATAATCTGAGATATCTACTTTTAGAATAGGTCTATTTTCTGGGAAGATATTCCATACTTGGAAAGTGTAAACTGGGTATTTTGTTTTTAATGAGTCTACGACCTCTAAAACAGCTTTGTTAACTGCTCTATGGTCTGGATGAGTGTCTTTAGATGGTAATGTGAAAATTTTTTGAGGTTTGTATTTTTGGATAATATTTCTTAGTCTTTCTTTAGTTTTATTAGTAATTTTTGTGCTTAATTTTGTATCTGCTAGATCAAAGTAAATTGTTTCTTTAATTCCTATTTCTTTTGCTACTTTTTTTGACTCTCTTTTTCTTGTTTTCGCTATTATTGAGGATTTTAAGTGTGGGTGAGATTTTTCCCCTTTAGAGAAGATAATTTGTACTATTGGCTTGTTTTCGTGTATGTATTTGAGCATAGAACCGCCCATTCCTATCTCGCTGTCATCAGGATGTGCGCATACAACTAAGATGTTTTTTGACATGTTTAGAAAGTATATTATTGTTTATTTAAGGTTTTTGAATGGGAATTTCATTCGACATACTCGACACAGTCGACATACCCCCGTGAGGCTTATAAATTAAAAAGGCTTTATTTGATGTATGGGAAGGTTAAGTGAAAATGAGAAGAAATTTATTCTAAATTTAATGAAAGATGGAAAGAGCCTTAATTACATTAGCAAACTTACTAAATTAGGTAAATCTACATTATACTATTATTATAAGAGAGAATTCGGTAAAAAATATAAAGATTTGGAAATAGGTTGTGAGGAATCGTTCATTGGTGAATTAATGGGTTTGTTTGTTGGAGATGGCTATACTTTTCTTGATGCTAAAACTTATTCATATACTACTCGCTTTTACTTTAATTATAGTGAAAAAAGATTTGTAGATGAAATTGTTAAACTATTTGCTAAAAAATTCAATAAAAAACCGATGTTGTATAGAACTAAGAATGTTCTAATTGTTAGATATACTTCTAAACAATTATTTGAATTTATTCTAAGGTATGTTGGATGGGGGATTTCCAGAAATTCTATAGGGATTAATAAAAAATCCAGAACTGTGTTTCTAAGAAAAAATAAATACCCTAGAAATTTCAAGATTGGTTTTTTGAGAGGGTTTATAGATAGTGATGGACATATCTCCAACAAAAAAATGGTTTTTTCCTCTGCTTCTAAAAAAATAATGGAACAAACTAGAGAATTTTTGGAAGATTTGTGCTTTAAGGAGTTTAGATTTTCATTTTATGATGACAAGAGAGGAAATAGAGTCGGAATGTACCATATCTCTTTGCGAAAGGCTGAGAGGGATAATTTTTTCAAAATAATAAAACCAAGAAATTTAGTAAAATTAAATGCGCCAGCTGGGATTTGAAATCCTGAATTAAGTTAAAACTTAACTTCCCAGGTCCTCGGCTCCCTTCTCCGAAGAATGGAAGGCCGACATATTGGTCCATATTTTGTATGTCTAACCACTATACTACTGACGCACTTAAGAAATTAAAAGAAAATTCAATTTATAAATATTGTTAATTTAGATCGTCACTAATTGAGTCTAAAGCATCAGATAATTCGTCTAGGTTAATTGAAACATCTTCTACGGCTTCATTCGCTTCTTCTACAGTTTCTACTTCTTCTGCTGTAGATTCACTATCTGAGTCTCCACCAAAATACATGTATCCAACTACTGCTAAAATTATAATTAAAAATATTATTAACCATTTCATAGTTCTTCCTCCTCAAATTCTCTTTCAAAAGCTTCATCTAATTCCACTCTCTCGTTTAAATCTCTTTCCCAGCCTTCAATAGTTAAAGTTCTACATTCATCATCTGACATATCTCTACAGAAGTTTGGAGTACCTATGTTTTCTATTGTCCATTCATAACATTCTGAAGGAGATAAATTGTTATCATCGCAATGTCTTGGGATTGGGCCTGCGCTTGAGCCTCCTCTGTCTGGACCACTTCTATCATTAAAGTCATCATTTCCTCTTCTATCATCATCCCTATCGTCTTCTCTCATATCTTCTTCCATCATTTGTCTCATTCTTTTACAACCATCGTTTGGAGAACATTCTACACTATCATCAAACAATTGTTCTGGACCTCTGAAGAATTGATAAACTTTAGGAGGCATTGTGTAAACTATTGTTCCTGTCATTTCTGAATTTATTGTCATTACACAGTTTCCATCTTCTCCATAGATTTTAACATCGAATTCTGGATCAGGACTGAAATTAAAAGTGTTATCTTGAGTGAAATCTTCACAGTTTCTTATAGTTTCCATAAAATCATCTTCTTCCTTTTCGAAATCATCTCCTCCTCTTTTTTCTAATCTTGAGGATTTTCCACCTGTTAGAATTTCAATAGCTATATCTTGCATTATGTTTTTGACATGTTGTATATCTCTTAGAACATTAATTCTATCTTGTTCTGTTATATCTCCAGCCTTATCTGCTATATCATTCCTTATTTCATCTAATCTATCTTTTGCGCCTTCTATTTTTGAGATTGCTCTTTCGAAACTAGCAGCTTTTTCATTGTCATCTCTGTCTTCATAGAATTTTTGAAGTTCTACAAAATTATCTTCTACTAAAGTTAAAGATCTAACTATGTTTTCTAATTTTAAAGCGATTTTTAATAAATCTGTAGGTTCTAAAGGTTTTAGATCTTCTTTGATTCTAACTTTTTCTTCTGGGGTGAAACAGTGAGGCTCTCCTCTTAAGATAGTTGGTCTTCCGTTTTTAGCTTCACACTCTCTGAAAAATCTTTCTTTGGAATCTTCTATTTTCTCAAAGCGCTCTTCTCTTTTTCTATCGAATTCTTCATAATTACAGCTTACAAATGGACAGTTATTATCATCTATGAATTTTTCAGGCTTACCACCATCTTGTTGACATCTATTTGCGTCTTCTCTTAAAATAGAATCATCATTACATTGAGACTCTTGGAAAAATCCTTGTTTTTGTTCTTCGAAAATACACTCTGGGCCGAATTCTCCTACGTGGAAATTTCCGCCATGTTCATTACATTTTCTTTCTAATTCATCTAATTCGAAATCTTTTTCTTCTTCGCATTTCACAAAACTTCCAAATTCAGATTCTTCTAAATGGCAATTATCTGGAAGTTCAAATTCTTCTCTATGTTCTTCTCTAAATCCATCATCTTTAAATTCGGTTCTTGTTTCCTCTTCTCCGAATTCGTCTTTAAATTCTTCTCTATGTTCGATTTCTCCATCTTCTAGTCTGAATTCTTCTCTAAATTCTGAGTTTTCGTCTTCAAATCTAAACTCTTCACTATCAAATTTTGCTTTACATTCATCATCTGTTAAACCTTCACACTCTATAGGTAAATCATCTTGGAATACTGGAAATGCATCATCAAAATCTTCATGGGAGTCATCTATAAAATCTTCAGGGTTATCGTCGAAAAATTCGTCATTATGATCATCTAAATCGTCTTGGTGAGAGTCTTCTTCAAAGAAATCTTCTTCAGGGTTATCGTCTAAAGGCTCATCGAAATTCTCTTCATGTCGATCATCTGTATTTGCGTCAAAATCATCTTTAAATTCTTCATTGTTGTGAGTTATGTCATCCGTAGTTCCATCTTGAGCGAAAGCTAATGGTAATAAGAAAAAAATAATGAAAATTAATAATTTTTTCATTAGAATTGTTAAAGTTTTATTTTATATAAAGTTATCCTCTCATCTTTTGTAGAGATACCATTTCATAAAAAATTCCTTTTTTTCTTAATAATTGTCTGTAGTTTCCTTGTTCTAAGATTTTCTTTTTCCCTAAGACTATTATTTCATCTGCGTGTTCTATGGTTGATAATCTATGGGCTATTAAGATCATGGTTGTTTTTCCTGCTATTGAGAATATTGCTTTTTGGATTAATCTTTCTGATGCTGAGTCTAAAGATGATGTAGCTTCATCAAAAATTAAAATATCTGGTTTTGACAGTAAAGCTCTTGCTATGCTTAATCTTTGTTTTTGTCCTCCTGATAATTTAACTCCATTTTTTCCAACCATTGTGTTGTATTTTTGTGGGAATTCTTTAATAAATTCGTGAGCGTGAGCTAATTTTGCTGCTCTTTTTATTTCAGCTAAAGATGCTTTTGGCTTTGAGAATGCTATGTTTTCTTTTAATGATCTGTTAAAAATTTCTACGTTTTGGGACACTATAGCAACTCTTTTTCTGAAATCTTCTGAATGATAATCTTTAACGTCAACACCATCTACTAATACTGCGCCGGAGGTTACATCGTATTGTCTCATTAATAATTTAATTATTGAAGATTTTCCTCCACCAGATTTACCAACTAAAGCTATAACTTTTTTGGGTTCTATTGTTAAATTGATGTTTCTTAAAATTTGTAGTTTTTTTGTGTAGCTAAAGCTTACATTTCTAAATTCTATTTTTCCTTCTAGTTTTTTTGCTCTTACTGGTTCCTTTTTATCTTTGATTAATACTCTTTTATCTAATAAATCAGATAATCTATGTATGGATTCTATTGAGTCTCCTACATGAGTGTAAATTTTTCCTAATCTGAATACACTGATGAAAGCTTTTTCATATAATGTGTAGATTAAGATTAAAGATCCTGGAGAAACTTTTCCGTTTAGTACAAAGAAACTTGCTAATAATAATGTGACGATCCTTCCTAAGTTGATAATAAAATCTCTTAAGAAGACTTTGTTCATTTCATAATTGTTTCTTTTTACAGATGCATTTTTGTATTGGGTTAGTAAATTTGAATAAATTCTGTATTCTTTATTTTCTTGGGCATAATCTTTAACAGTACCTATATTTTGTAACGATTGAGACATTTCTCCGAAAGCTTCTTCATGTTTTTTTAGGTAAATTTTTCTTAAAGGCTGGACTTTCTTTGCAGTATTGTTTATAATAATAAATATTAATGAACTGAATACAAAGAAAACTACTGCAATTGTCCATTCTTCGTAAAGTAGTAAAATAGATGTTAAGATTAATTGTATTATTGTTGGGATGAATTCGTTGAAAACAAACCAAATTAATTCTGTTAGTTTTGAAGCTCCTCTATTTATTTTTGAGACATGTAGTCCGGTGTTATGTTTTTCATGATAGCCCATGTGAAGTTCTAATAGTTTTTTTTGAGCTTTTTTTAGAATATTGGTTTCATAGGTTAGTAATTGTTTGTGAGCCCATTTATCGCTGTAATGATCAAAAATGTTAGAGAATAAATAAACTCCGAACATTCCAACGATTATCCATCCAACTAAAGATAAAGTTGACGAGGCTTCTACTACAGAATCTACTAATAGTTTAATTAAGATAACTGGGATAAGTTTTACAGCTTCGTAGATTGTGGTGATAATGATTGATCTAGATAAACCTTGTTTTACTTCTGGTACAATTTTTAAAACTCTTGGAAGAAGTTGCTCTCTTTTTTTCATTTTTTATTTTTTCCTTGTTCTATTTATATAGCTTTTCTATTCGTGTCCGAAATGATCTTTGTCTTGAACTAAAATAAATTCTTTTTTGTGTTTTTTTCTATGTAATTTTCTTTTTATTTGAGCTCTTATTATTATTAAAACATTTAAGATAACTAACCCTGCTAGAGAACCATTAATCCTTTCTTTTACTATGTTAAATTCTGGGGTTTCTATTACACTTCCAGTTAGAGGTTCTATTACATCTGAGGCTGTCGATTCTTCAAATTCTATGGGTTGTGGGGATGGTTCGGGCTGTGTAACTGGTGCAGGAGGTGTTGTTTTTTGCGTTTCTTTTACGGCTACTGCTGCTGCATCTACTGAAGCTTTTACAGTTCTTGCTGTGTTTGCTTTTGTTGTAATTTCATCAAAAAGATTTGTTTGCTCTAATAAATTTGATTGAATCTCTATTAATCCAGAAACCTCTTTAGTTTCTGTTTCTATCTCTCCTAAAGGACCTACTAAAACATTATAAGTTCCAGTAATTCCAAATAGAAGTGAGACTAATAAAAAGCTACCAATTAGAAGATGACTAAGTTTCATTTTCCTCTTTTTTTATTATATTTTACCACTAAT
>NZBI01000011.1 GCA_002687825.1 Nanobdellota archaeon | reverse complement strand
AGAGATGATATTTATGAATTTGATTTATTTTGTTTTGATAGCAGAGATATTGTAGTAATAGGCGAAGATGATTTAACAGAAGATGTCAAAAAGTCAATTGAAGATTATGAACTTCAAGATGTCGAAAGTACAGTTAATAAAGAATATGATGAAGAAAATGATACTATAAATAGTTCCAAAACTGATATTAAGAAGTCATGTTTTTTATTCCTAATGAAAATGATTTATAAGGAAATTTCTCCTTATGTTAGGGAAATTAAAAAGAATTTTGCTAATTCTAAAAATTTAACTGAGTGTGATGGTGCTCGCCAACAATATGATTATGAAAATCATGATAAAATTGGCAACTCCACTCCTCCTATTGATTTAGAGAAGGGTCCTATTTCTACTATGTCTCCTAAAATAGTTGGAGATGAAACGCAAGAACCTATAATAGGCGGTGGGCAATTAGATTATATGAAAGATGAAGAAACAGACGAAGATATAATTGATAAAATGGCAAAAGATCCTTGGGTTTATCATAAAACTAACTTAGAAGCATTGGAAAAAATAAGACAAAGTGGTTTTAAACAAGGAGATTTTATTGAAGGTTTAGCTTCTACTCGTAAGGTAGATTTTCCAGGAGATGTAAGTTTACGAGTACGACAAAGGAACTTGCCTTCTAGTCAAGTAGGAGAATATGGAAAAGGAGTCAAATGGCATCTTCCAAATTTTGAGGATACAGGACTTTCTATAGCTCCAGAAAATATTGAAGTATATTCTGGAGATACAGGAAGCCCAACGTCATTGAAAACAAAAGGCGTATGGAAGCCATTAATAGAACCTTCTATGAAAGACCCTAAAGTTGAAAAAGATTATGCTCCTGTAACTGGAGTCTATTCAACTCAACATCAAATTCCTGGAGAAATGTCTAATTTAATAACTAAGCCTATTAAGGTAGATCCTGCTGTAGAAACTAAACGAAAAAATATTCTTAACCAGAATTCCGAACCATATTTTGAGAAAATGGATCTTTTTGTGGCTGGAAATTTAACTAATTTGAAAAAAACAATAAATTCGTGGTTTTTTGACCTTACTAAGTCAACTGAAACAGAAGATGCTTTAGTTTCTTTGAAGAAAAGTTTAATATCATGGAATAAATATATTTCTAAGAGTGAAAAAGGAGTATCTTTATCAATTTATAATTTTTCTGATTTAGCATATTCTAAAATTTCTAAATGTATTAAAGATACTCCAATGGGTTCATATAAACAGAAAAGAGCCATTGATTCTGAATTAAAATTTTTAAACCAAAAACTAAGTCTTGAATAAACTTTATTAAATTGAAAAAAAAGGTTATAGTACAAGAGGAGGAAAAATGAAACAAAAAATTGGAAGAATTTTATGTATTATAGGAAAGGCATTGGGGGCAGTCTGTTCTGAAGAATCTACTGCAAATCTTACAGCTAATTATGATAGTTTGTTCGTACAGCATGAGAAATTAAGAGCTGATTACGATGATTTAATTCTGCAGGGTATCCAAGATAAGGAACTATGGGAGGTCGATCTCAAGGTTGCCATTGAAGAGAATAAACAATGGGAAGCCCAATTTGATATATTGCTTGCCGAGACAGAAAAAGATACAGAAGAAGTTCAATTAGTGCCTTACAATACTATTGATATTAATACTATGTCTTCTATTCTTTTAGATAAATTAGATGAAATGGGCTGTACTGGAGAAATTTATCTTCCAGATGCTGCTTGTAAAACTTATACAAAAAGTTCAGTATTGGGCCATTATGCTTTAGTTGAAACAAGTGGAATTGATTATATTGCTGAAGGGCATGATTGCGATGATTTTGCAGCTTTATTGTTTGCAGATTTTGCAGGATTGGTTTGGACAAATCTTCATGCACTCAATTGGTTTATAGACGAGAATGAAACTTTATGGTTTGTAGAGCCACAAACAGGTCAACTGGCACAAACTTTAGAAGGTTGGCAAGGAAATGATATTCGATTTTTTGTTGGGAGGTAAAAAATGAATAGGAATTTTTACATTTATAAAAACAGGATAAGCAGTGAAAATATAGAGGATGGTCTTGAAGTTAATTCACTGGTCAAAAGCATAGATAATTTTATTATTAAACAAAAAGTTTCAAGCCAATTTTATCAAACTCCACAAATTAAAGACTGGGAGGGAATGTCAAGAGAAGAGAAGCAGGAAATTTATGATTTAGCCAAGCGTAGTAAACCATCTTCTCAGTTGTCAGACCAAGAGAAGAAAGATATTATGGATTTGACAATTGATACTGGCTATCGCCCCCCCCCACCTTTTCAAGGAAAAGTGAAGAAGAAAATGGACAACTCTGAGCTAAGTGGTGAAAACATAGAAAAAGCTAATTTAAGGAATAGTTATGAAGGACAAGGTAACCCCTCTGATGATTATTCGAGACTAAGTTCTGAAAATCAAAAAAAAGTTGATGAAATTTGGCGTAAAATAGGAAAATTAGAGTCGGCTTATGGAATTCGTAAGCCTTCTAAAACTGGGAATGAAACGTTAAATCCAGAGGTCAAAAAACAGGATGTGGATTTAATACCAGACACCTACGATGAGTATGATGATTTTTCTGATACCTACGATGAACCAAGAGCTCAGAAATTATCTTTTACTGATAAGAAGAAAGAAAATCAAATTGATGAGGATGAGGATATGGAAGACTCTTATTTTGATTAGGAGGTGAAAAAAAATATAAAAATTTAAAGTTTCTTACTAGAAAAAAAGGAGGTATCTAATGAAAAAGTGGTATTATTCTAAGACAATGTGGGTTAACAGTATTGCTTTGATAGCTGGAATTGTCCAAGCTGTTACAGGAAATGTATGGCTTGATATAGCTACTCAAGCGTCCATCGTAGCTGCGATTAACCTTGTGTTGCGATTGGTAACCAATAGTGGTCTCTCCAAGTAAATATAAAATATATATCGATATTGAGGATTTAAAAGTAGATTCGGATAGAATTAGTGTAAATGAAGATACTCCAGCAAATAAAAAGAAATAATTTTTTTTATAGGAAGGGTTTGTGGAAAAGAAAAAACATAAAACTATATTTGTNAAACCAAAGGTTAATAGGATTGAATTAGATCCAGTAACGGTGATTGATCCAAATCCGTTACCAAAATATACNTATGGTTCAGCATCTAGAGAAACTTTTCCACAGACTTTTCCNTTTGTTCGAAAACGNATNGATGATTTNTTGGANAAAGAAGGAGCTGGAGGAGTAGGAGTTGCTGGTGATGTTTCTACTCCTACTTTTGGTGGTAGTGANGGNGAAGGNANAGAAATAGACTTCTTTAAGACCAAAGGAAAAATAATAGATATAATTAATAAATATAAAATATATCTTAAGCCTGGAGAACAACCTCCAGAAGGTAAAGATGTCCGAACTGGTTCTCGGGACGGTAAATTTTATGAAAGTACCTCCAGAGAATCTACTCCTGAAGAGGCTTCCCCAAAAGATAAATTGAAGATGAATATAATTGCCAACAAGTTTAAGCAATTTGGTTTTAGATTGTTTGAAGTTGGTGGCAGTGTTAGAGACGAGCTTTTGGGGAAGTCCTCATCTGATAGAGATTTTTCTACTGATGCTCTTCCAGAAGAAACTGAAAAGATTCTTAATAGTTTAGGCTCAGGGTCAGTATTTACCATAGGTAAAGAATATGGAACTATTGGTTTAGACAGTGGCGATGATAAAAAAATAGAAATTACTACTTTTAGGAATGAAGTATATCCTACTAGCTCAAGAAAACCCAAAGTTACTTTTGGTAAAAGTCTTGAAAAAGATTTATCTAGAAGAGATTTTACTATCAATGCGATGGCTAAAAATACTCTTACTGGTGAATTAATTGATGTATTTGGTGGGAAAGAAGATTTAAAAAATAAAATTATTAGAACAGTAGGGAATAGTAAAGAACGATATTCTGAAGATCCATTAAGAATGTTGAGAGCAGTTAGATTTGCGTCTCAATTAGGTTTTAAAGTTAAAACTAAAATGCCAGAACCTGAAAAATTAAATAATATTTCAAGAGAAAGAGTAACCTCTGAATTTACTAAGATTTTAACTTCAAAAGATCCAATAAGAGGTCTTGAACTTTTAGACAAGTTTGGTTTAATGGAATATATTATACCAGATATTAACGAAATGAAAGATGTTAGTCAAAATAAATATCATAAATATGATGTTTATGATCATACAATGGAGGTTGCAAAAGAAGCAAACAAAACAAGTTGGGAAGGTGTAGATAAAGTAGTCATAATGCTAGCTGCTTTATTACATGATATAGGAAAGCCAGAAACTAAAACTGGAACAAATTTAGAAGATATTCATTTTTATGATCATCAAAAAGTAGGTACTGAAAAAACAAAGAATATATTAAAAAATTTAAAATTTAATAATAAAATAATAGAAAGAGTAGCTAAACTTGTTGAATTGCATATGGATCCAATGATGAATTTAAAAGAACCTGAAGATATTACTGAAAAACGGGTATCAAAGTTAATACGAAAAGTAGGGAATGATAAAGATGCCTTAATATTAATGGATTTAGTTAGTGCAGATAATAATTCTTCATTAAATCCTCGACCAGATATTTTTAATAAATTAAAAGAGAAAACTATTGGAGTTATTAATACTCAGAAACCTAATGAAATAGTTTCTCCTATAAGTGGGAAAGAAATTATGGATACTTTTAATTTGAAAGCTGGTAGAGCAATTGGAAGTATTAAAAATTATCTTACAGAAAAAGTTGTTAATGGAGAATTAAATGAAGGAGATAAAGAAACTGCTAATAAATTAGTTATATCTCTTTTGAATGAAAATCCTGAACTTACTAAATCTTTTATTTTAAAATCTATTGAAAAATCTAGAGTATATTTAACGCGAAACGTATTAAAAACTACTCCCTTAGAAAAAGATAATGAGAAAAAAGAAGTATTTAGATATGTGTGGCAAAGAGCAAAAGAAAGACAATTTAAAGAAGAAAGAATTACTGATGTTATTAATTATTTAGAAAATACAACTTTACCTTCATCCCCTTGGTGGATTAAAGTAAAAAAAGATATAATTATTGTGGGACACGCAGATAATATACAGACTATTTTGAATCCTAGTACGAATCCTCAAGGACTAGAATTAAATATAGACGAAGAAATATGAATATTAGACAAAGTTTACAAATATTAGGATTAAATTCAAATTATACTGAAAAGGAATTAACTACTTCTTATAGAAAATTAGTTAGAAAATGGCATCCCGATGTTAATAAGACTCCAGAAGCCACTGATAAATTTAAAGAAATACAGCAAGCTTATGACATATTAAAAAATAATAAAAATTATAATAATCATTTTAGTTCTTCTAAAATTCTTTTTGATATATTCTCTAATGTTAATGGGAATAATGCATTTTGGTCTCGCTTTGAGAGAGAAACTTCACAAGGATTACTTATGCAATTGGAATTTGAAGATTTATCAGAAAAAGATACTGAAAAAATTATACAAATATTAGAAAAAGAAGGAATAAAAGTAAAAAGCTATTCAATGATTACTGGAAGTGCTAGTTATGTTCGAAGGAGTTAAAAATAATGCCACTTAATATTAAAGAGAGTATTGGTAATCTTCTAGCAAATATTACACAAGAACAAGCTGATATTTGGCGTGAAAATCATAGAGAAAAAAAGGTGTCTGTTGAAGAATTTATTAAAGAATTTTCTGATTATTCACAGGAAGGTTTAGTTTCTTTAATTACTGCTTTTTCTATGTCTGATAGTGTGAAAGGAGAAGAAAAACAAGATATCGAAAAGGCTGAAGAAGATAAATTAGGAAAATATTATAATTTAGTTTATAATAGATTACGTAAAGAAGGTTATGATGATGAAGAAATTGAAGAGCAAATAATAGATAATATATTAAATACTGAAAGTATAGATATTTTATTGTTAAAAGAGATTAAAAGAATGAAAGAGGTTGGTGAAGAAATAGAAAAAAGTAAAATATATCTTAAACCAGGAGAAAATCCTCCTGAAGGTGTTCAAATGATGAGAGGGCCTAAAGATGGATTATTTTATGAAAGTTCTGGAGAATCTATTTTTTCACAGCAAATTAATATTGATGATTCACAGCTTGAAGAATCAGGATATATTTCAGTTTCAAATGGAAATTCTATGGCTTCAATAGAGGAACGAAGCATTGATGAAGAAACTGCTGATAACTATTTTGGTGGAAATGCTTATGTGTATGCAATTGGTACTATCGAAAGTAAAGTAAGTGGAACAGGCTCTGCAACAAATATGATTAATCAAATAAAAGATTGGGCTGGCAAAAAAGGGGATTCAATTATACTTAATCCTGATGCTAAACAATACCAAGGATTTAGTGGACAGGCGACAAAAACTCCTTTGTCACAATCACAATTAGAAAACTGGTATAAAAAATTAGGTTTT
>NZBI01000010.1 GCA_002687825.1 Nanobdellota archaeon | reverse complement strand
ATTACTGGTGGATATGTAATGGATTCTAAATCTGGAATCTATGATTTTTTATTAGTTTTAGATTTTAAAAGTCTATATCCAAGCTTAATGAGAACTTTTAATATTGACCCTTTAAGTTATGTTGAAGATTGCAAGGGTAAAGATTTGATTAAAGCCCCTAATGGTGCTTGTTTTAAGAATCAAGATGGAATAATGGGAGAATTAGTTGAAACATTATTAAAATCTAGGGATAAGGCTAAGAAAAACAAAAATGAATTACAAAGATATGCTATTAAAATTTTATTAAATAGTTTCTTTGGGGTTTTGGCCAATCCTAATTGTAGATTCTTTTCTTTAGATATTGCTAATGCTATTACTCATTTCGGTCAGAAAGTTATTAAATTAACTGCTGAGAAAGTTGAAGGAGAAGGCTATAAGGTGATATATTCTGATACAGATTCTGTTTTTGTTGTTAGTAATGCTAAGTCTTTGAAAGAAGCTGAAGAGATTGGAAATAAATTGAATAATTTCTTGAATAAATTTTTTAATGAATATGTGAAAAAAGAATATAAAAGAGAAAATAAATTAGAAATGGAATATGAAAAATGTTTTGTTAGATTCTTAATGCCTAGAGTTAGAGGAAGTCAAACTGGTGCTAAAAAACGGTATGCTGGATTAAATTCTAAAGATAAAATTGAAGTTACTGGGATGGAAGCTGTTAGGGGAGATTGGACGGAGTTAGCTAAGAAATTTCAGATGGAATTGTTGGATAAAGTATTCCATAAAAAAGAAATTAATTCTTATATTAAAAAATTTGTTGAAGATGTTAAAAAAGGTAAATATGATAAATTATTAGTTTATAGGAAGCAGATTAGGAAACCTTTAGAAGAATATGTTAAAACTACGCCGCCGCACATCAAAGCTGCTAGAAAATTGAAAAATTTTAAAGGTAAATTTATTGAATATGTTTTGACGGAAGATGGTCCTGAGCCATTAGAAGAGATAAAACATAAATTAGATTATAAACATTATATAGATAAACAAGTTAAACCGATTGCAGATAGTATTTTAGATTTTTTTGATGTTAGTTTTGATGAATTATTAGAAGGAAGTAAACAGAAAGATTTGTTTAGTTTTTAGAATTCTTGAATAGATTTTGTTATTGGTAAATTGCAAACATTTGGGTCAAATAAATAACAGTTTAAATTATCAAAATAACCACATCTAAAATTTTCTAAAGAAATATTAGTTCTTTTGCTTAACATTAATGCGTAGAAAAAAGTTTGAGTTGCTGCAAATTTTTCTTTTTGTGCTTTTGGTTTGTAATCTAAGATCCAAATTTTATTATCTTGGATCCTTATTAGATCTATATGTCCTGTTAGGGGTTCTTCTGAATTGAAAATGTCTTTGTATAAATCTAATTCTTCTGGGAGTAACCAGATTGGAAGCTCACAAGCTATTGATGTTGTATCTTGTTCTAACATGAAAACTTGAACTTTAGAATGATTTGTTGAATATCTTTCTTTATTGTGTTCTAGGCCATGATGTGTTAACAAACATAGTTCGTGGTGGGGTGCGTTTTTTAGATCTAAGTTGGATAATTTAAATTTTAGTGAAGATGATCTTGGACCCGTAAAAAAATATTTATCTGGACAGTCTTGAAACATAGATTCTAAAAAACTCTTTAATGGTTCTAAGCCGTTGCTACATAGTTTGTTCATCTTGTCATAATGGACTCTGTAATGGTAGAAGCCACCTTTATGATCAAAAGAGAAATTTCTAATCACCATCTTTAACTTTAAAAAATTTGTAATTTAATTTAAAGTTATCGGTAGTTTTGAATGAAAAAACTTTTAAGCTTACTTATTTAAGATAAAACAATGCCATTTAGAGCTATTGAGAATTATGACCTAGAGAATGGGACTGCTTTAGAAACTATTTATGATGAAGACAACCTTCCAATAGGTGATAATCGGTATGTTGGTGTTAATTTAAAGGGCGTTCATTATGTTATTGATTGGGATGATCATTATAATGATGATGAGGATTCAGAGGGTTTAGTGATTCCCAGGCAAGTATGGAGGGTCGTGAGTCATAATCAAGAAGAAGCTAGGGTTGTCGTTACAGAAGTTAGGGAGAGGAGTTTATTAAGAAGAATTAATGAGGAATATAGAGTTGCTAATGTGGAAAAGAATCCTGAGATATCGTTCGATTAACGTTAATTTTTTAAGTGTTTTTTCTTTAGATTAAGATATGGGAGTAAAATTACCTGGAATATTACCGGTTCAAACAATAAATTGGGATGATCTAAAAGGAAAGAAGATTGCTGTAGATGCTTCTAATGTTTTGTATCAATTTTTAAGTTCAATAAGACAAAGAGATGGGACCCCACTAATGGACTCTGAAGGTAATGTTACTTCTCACTTATCTGGACTATTTTATAGAAATGCTAATTTAATTTCTAGAGGTATAAAATTATGTTATATTTTTGATGGTAAACCGCCTTCTTTGAAATATGAAACTCAGAAGAAAAGAAGAGAGGGTAAAGAAAAAGCTTATGAGAAATATGAAACAGCTAAAGAAGAAGATAATGTGGAAGATATGGGAAGATATTCTAAGCAATCCACTTATTTAGATAGTGAAATGGTTAGTGAAAGTAAAGAATTGTTAAAAGCTATGGGTATGCCTGTTATTCAAAGTCCTAGTGAAAGTGACGCTCAGGGTTCTTTTATGGTTGAGAAGAAAGATTTGTATGCTTTTGCTAGTTCTGATGCAGATTGTTTATTGCATGGATGTACTCGTGTAATACCTAATCTAACTTTAAGTCAAACTAGAAAATTATCTAGGGGAGGCTATGTTTATATTCAGCCACAGATGATAGAATTGAAAGATGTTTTGAAACATTTGGATATTAACAGAGACCAATTAATTGCTTTAGGAATTTTAGTAGGAACTGATTACAATCCTAAGGGAGTTTTTAGAATTGGTCCTAAAAAGGCTTTAGATTTAGTGAAAAATTTTAAAAAATTTGATAAAATGTTCGAACAAGTTGAAACTGATTTTAACTGGAAGAAAATTTATGCTATCTTTAAGTCAATGCCTGTAATGAGAGAATATCAATTAAAATGGAATAAAGTTGATGAAGATAAGGTTAAAGAAATATTAGTTGAAAGACACGAATTTGGTGAGGAAAGGGTTGAAAATACTTTAAAAAAATTAAGAAAAGAAGATAAGAAAAAAGATCAAAAAGGGCTTGGAGATTTTATTTAGAGTCCTATGTCTTCTGCCATTTCTTTAGTTATTTCTGCTGCTTTTGAAACAAGTGTATTTGCTTCGGCACGCTGATCATCTGTAAGAGTTTTGCTTCTCAATATTTTTGCAGCTTTATTTAATAGATTCCTACCATCTCTTAGATCCTCTGTTAAGTCTTTACCTAGATCATATTGTTCGTTAATCATGGTAAACCATTTTCTGTAAGTCTCGATATATTCTTGAAGACTTGTTAAACTATCTTCAGGTTCTGCTACTCCTATTACTTCTCGCGAAACATAAGCCTCTGGTTGAACTCCTACCGCTACTTGATAAATTCTTCCTAATGTAGCTTCGTCTATGCCATAGGTACTAAATATTTCTTCTATATCTTCACCATGACCATCTTTTACTAGTTCATCAACGAATCCGTTGAAAGTGTAATCTATTGGTGAGAAGTTACGTTTGTAGTTTCTTGCTGCGGCAGCTAATTCCTTAGGATCTCTTTTTTCTATTGGTTGAGATCCTGTTAAAGGAACTTGTTCAATTTGTGGTTGTGCTGGTTGACCATTTCCACCTCTGACCCTGTTATTGAACACGTTTTGCATATCGTCAATAGACATTCTGAAATTTTGCTGTATTTGTTCTGCATCTCTCATTCCTCTTGCAGTTGCCAACCACATTATAAAATTATCAAATGTTTTTTCATCTGTAGAAGATTGTGCGAATTCATTTATGGATTGGATAAGTTTATTTATTGAGTTTTCACCAACAATCGTGTTTATTATATGATTTAGATTTAAAACTCTTTGAGATTGGTCTTCAATTTCATCTTCTGGGCCGTAGATATTTTTAATATCCTCTAAAAGATATATAAGATCTGGACTATTTAGCTGTGTTGAGATTTGTTTATCAGTTTCTGCTAGATATTTTTTAATAGTCAATAAATTTTCTAAGTTTCTTTTTAAATTGGAAGTATTTCCCGTGTTTACATCAACTATTGTTTGTTGTAGGATGCTGGTTAATTGTTTTCCTCTTTCATCGTATACTTTTTTAAAAGCTAAAAGAGTTCTTTCGTGAGTTGTCAACTGTCTATTTCTTTCTCCCATTTGAGCAATCAAACTATTTAATTCTCTTTTGCTATCATCTGGAAGATTTTGTAGGCTGTTGATAAATCTCTTTATGGGCATGCCATTAACACTCATCGCTTCTGGATTTAGCATTTGTTTTAGCTGAGCCATTTCTGCAAGGCGTTCATCTATTAACCCTTCCATTTGTTCTGCGGGATCTGTTTGAGCCACTCTTGTAACTGCTTCAGCGATTTTTGAAAGAATCTTTGCTTTTTCTTCCTCAGAAAGACTTTCTTCTGATTTTTTGAAATCTTTATACAATTTTAATGCATCTTCGATCTGATCAACTTCGAAGTCATCAGATTTTGCAATTTGTTTTAGTCGTTTAGTTATTTTTTTAGGATGGGCTGGCTTTTTTCCTCCCCACCATTTATGTGTATCTATCCAAGAACCTATTCCCTCTCCGCCTCCTGAAGAGCCTCCTGAAGAGTCTCCTGAAGAACTTTCTGAAGAACCTCCATCTGAATCACTTCCTGAAAAATGGCCCCTTAATGCTTTGTAAATTACAGTCCCTAGGACTACTAGCAAAGCAAAAACAAAAATCCAAGTTAATATTTCCATTACCCCTTCTAAAAATTTTGATCCTCCCAATAAATTTTTTAATTTATCTTCAGGGTCCAATAACATTAAAATAAAGAAAGAAAGGATGTATGCTAAGGACATTGCAAATAATTTACTTTCGAATCCTTTTTTGAGTGAAGCAAAAATTAAGTAAAAACATAGTGCTATGAAAATAAGAAAGGCTATAGGTCCAAGTTTACCTACGAGTCCAGGCATATATCTTACTAAAGAGAATGAAAGTCCAAAGCCTAAAGCTAGACCAATTACTTTTGTCTGTGTTTTTCCGAACCTTTCATTGAGAACTCCGAAAATTAGAGCTGTGAAAATTAACATATATACAATGAAATCTACCCAACTTTGGTAATTATCATAAAGAAATGTAACATTTTTTGAGAATACATGGTCTTTTAAGAAATCAAAAACTGGACCCGCCTCTACCACAGGCATCGTTACAAATAATAAAAATACGATAAATAAAAATTTTCTGTTCATTATGGAAAGTATTTCTCCTTTATTTTGACTATCGCGATTACTGCCGCTATAACTGAAAAGATTATGATTAGATCTGTAATCCAACTTATATTCGGATTGCTAAGGACTAAAGCTTTTACTTGGCCTTGAGGATCTAATACCCACAATAGTACAAAGGAGAATAAATAAGAAACGGCCATTGTTAGCCATTCGTCTTTGAAACTTTCCTTCAATGAGGAAAATATAAGATACCAAAATAGTGCAATAAAGATTAAGAATGCGAATGGGCCTAATCTACTTATAAGACCTGGTTGAAATTGAACTAAAGAGAAAGACAAAGCAATTCCAATTGCAATAGATATAGTTCTTGTTTGTTTTCCTCCAAAACGCTCTTTAAAGACTCCTAGGGTCAAGGATATAAAAATTGCTAAATAGATAGCAAATTCGATCCATCCTTGGTAGTCATTATAAAATTGAGAAACTTCTGTTCCTGAAAATGTTGTGTAAAAAAAGTCGAATAATTCCCCTGCTTGGACTAATGGGACTACTAATAATAAAGCTAAAACTAAAATAAGTAGTGGTTTTTTATTCATAAATATGACCTCTTTTGTTTAAAATATACTGTTTTTGTATATAAATGTTTCCTAGAAGCTTTTTGGGAAAAAGTTTCATCAAAAATAAAAAAGTCTGAAAAATGAGGAATTTTAATGGGCTAAAAAAATGGCCCCCATAAGTGCAATATATAGCCGTTTTGAGGCTTCTCAGGATAGGTAAAAAAGAAAGCTTTATAAAGGGTATTTGTCACTATTAAATGATAAAAATATATGCTAGAAAATATATATTAAAAAATTTCAAAGGAGATAAAATCAAAATGAAAATACCAAAAATATCAATGCCAACATTATCAAGTTTGGCAAAAAAGAAAGTATGGATTCCTCTAACTGTAGCTGCACTTGCAGCTGGTAGTGGTGTTGCTGCAGATAAACTAGGTTATGTTGATGCAGTAAAAAATAGAGTTGCTCAATCACAATTATATCAAGACGTATCTGGAAAAACTAGAGAAAACTTAGAAAATTTAACTCAAGAATATGAAGACTTAAATTTAGGTTTTGATGATTTTATGGCTTCATCTGCAGAGGCACTTAAGGCAAGCGCAGATACATTAAGTGCTAGAACTGATACACTTAATGTTAGAACTGATACACTTAATGCTAGAACTGATAGCTTAGACGCTGTAAGATCTAGACTTGATAGCTTAATCGGTATATATGGTTTACCTGATAGTGTTGCTACAGTTTTACCTGATAGTGTTGCTACAGTTTTACCTGATAGTGTTGCTACAGTTTTACCTGA
>NZBI01000009.1 GCA_002687825.1 Nanobdellota archaeon | reverse complement strand
TTGCCTAATGGTGTTGAGAAAGTTTGTTTTATTAATTTATTGAATTATGATCAAGATAGTAATGAACGAGAAAAATATATGAAAAGTTTAAGAGAATTTAGTAATGTTTTTATTTTTCCAAATAATGAATTTAAAGAAACTAGGACTAAAATTGTTTTGAATGAAGATAATGATAAGAAATTTTTTGTAGATAACAATATCGGAGACGATACTAATGTAATTGACTGGGATGGCCATTTTTGTGAAGATGTGGCTAGTGGTAGATTGAGAATTAATCTAGAAAATAAAGGTAGATTTGTTCAAATGGGTTAAAATGAAACGAGGTTTTGCTGTTAGCTTTAGTTGGTTGTTTTCTATAATGGCTGGAATAGCTATATTTTTGTTCTTAATTGGATTTGCCTATAAAAATACAGATTTGTTTGGAACTTTAACTTCTCAAATTGCTGTTGAGGAATTGGATACTGCTTTTTCTGGTTTTAAAGGAAGTTTGGTTAGTACTAATTTAGACTTTGGTAAACCTGTTGAGATAAAATTAAATTGTATTGATGATGTTGGAGAGAAGATTTTTGTAAATAATAAAGGTGGGAAAACTTTGAAAGGTAAACTTGTTTTTGGTCCTAGTTTAATGGAGGATAGTGAATATATAATTTGGACAAAAGATTGGAGAGTTCCCTTTAAAGTTACTAATTTTATTTATTTAATTGAGAAAAATAAAAGGTATGAATTTATTGGAAATAAACATGATGAAACAGATATTTCTGGTAGAGAAGTGTTTAATGTTATGGATATTCCTGAACAAATGAAAAGTTTGGTTTCTAATGGCGGAGAATTTGTTGACTTTAAAGAGCTTTCTTCGTATGGTGGATGCGTAAATAATGAAAAGATAATTTATTGGGATTATGATGAAGATTTAAAGGATGTTCATGGATTTATTTGTCTTAATAGGGAAGAGTTTGAATTTGTTGGAAGTGCTATGATGTATGCTGCTATTTTTAGTGATAATGATGATAAATATTTTAGGTGTATGTATGAAATAGCTGAAGATAAAGCAGAAATTATTGCTAAGATTCATAGAGAGAAACTGAATTTGAATCCTATATGTGGAATAAATATAAATTTCAATCTCTTGGATGTTTCTAGCATCGATAGGGTAAATGATTTGGTGAGTAAAAATGATCTTTTGTTAAGAGAAAATAATTGTAGGAGTGTATATTGAATAAAAAAGGACAATTGGAAATTGGAATAACAATGATGATTTTGTTAGTTTTTTTAATTTTATTAATCATTTCTTTAATAGTTTATTTCCAATTTACTTATCAAGGAATTAAGGAAACTAGGCAAGAAATTTTAGATGAGAAATTTTCAACTTTAGTTAATACCATTACTGGATTACCTGAGCTTAAATGCAGTACCAGAGGGGCTGAGAGAGAATGTTTAGATGCTGAAAGATTAGTTGCGTTTGGTAAAGTTGTAAATAATGTTGCAAATATTAATACTTATAGAGGTATAAAAGATAATTATTTGGAAGAGTTTGGGGTAAATAGATTAGATGTTGAAGTTGTTTATCCTGATGTAGGCGTTGGTGATTGTAATCAAGGAGAATATAGAGAATCTTGTGAAAATTTTAATTTAATTTCTTTTAAAAATACTGGATTAAAATATACAACTCCAGTTTCTGTTTATTATCCTGATGAAAATAAGTATAAAATTGGTAAATTAATAGTTACTGCGGAGATTAACTAATGGATCTTTTTAGAAAAAATGTTCACGGAAAAAGAGGACAAGCTGAGATTTTTGGATTAATTATAATAGTGGTGCTTTTGATATTTGCTTTCTTGTTTTTTGTTAAAGTTAAGCAAGATGATAGCTCTAATGTGGTTTTAAGGAGTAACTTTAGAGCTAATAATTTGATGAATGCTATTATGAATGTTAATTTTGGAGATGATGATATGAAAGAACTGTTGAAAAAGTGTTTGGATAAAGGTGGAAGACCTGCTCCTGAATGTAATGTTCCTAATGATGAATTAACTAAGATTTTTGAGAAAACCCTTTTGGAATTTGAGAAATTTGAATTTAAAGGTACTAAAGGCGGTGCAGAATTTACCCTTCCACAGATTTCTGATTGTTTAGAAGGAATAACTGCTAGTCCTGTTAGATTAAGGGGAAATTATATGTTTACATTGAAACTATGTTCTTGATTTTACTTAGTAAGTAAGTTACTTAGTAACTAAGAAAACTTTATATATTCAAACACATGCTTAAAAGTATATGAAAAAGTACCTTCTTCTTATCGAAGATGAGAAATTATGGGAGAATTTTAAGTCTAAGATTAGTAAAGATTTGAACACTGAGATAATGGAATTGATAAAAAAGAAGGTGAAAAAATGAAGCTTTTTAGAAAAAACCTTCACCAAAAAGAACCCTTTAGAAAATCGTTCATGGAAAATAAGAAGGGACAAGTAACAGTGTTTATCATTTTAGGAGTTATCATAGTTATTGTGGCTTTAGGAGTTAGTTTTGTTAGGAATGAGAATTTTAGCCAGAGAGTTAGGGGTGAAGTTTTTGAGAGTGTTGTTGTTCCTGAACAAGCTCAAGGGGTTGTTAGCTTTGTTAGTAATTGTGTTCAAGATTTAACTTTGGAAGGACTTGAAAGAATTGGAAATCAAGGAGGTTATGTTGATTTTCCAGATATAAGTCCAAGAACTTACTTACAAGTTACGGAGAATAGAAGATTACCTTATTGGATTTATAGTTCAGATAATACCGAGAATATTCCTGAATTAAATGAAATTGAGGATGAATTAGAAGCTTATGTTGAGAATCAATTTTTGGAGGAATGTAGTTTTGATAATTATAGGTCTGCTGGTTATGATATTAGAGATGGTGTTGACATTGAATTAGATATAGATGAAGAAGATGTTAAGATTAGTTTAAATTCTGAGTTAGTAGTTGGGATTAAAGGTAATGTTTATGATTTGGGAGATTATGTTTTTGTTTCTGTTCCCAGTAGATTAAGTGAATTTTATGAAATGGCAACTCAGATTGTAGAAAGAGAAAGATCTAATTCTCCTTTAGAGTTTAATACGATGAATTTAATCTCTGTTTTAAGTAAAAATGATAATTTAAGAATCCCTAAAATAGCTGGGATGGATTTTGAATGTAGTAACGCACAATATAATTTATTAGAAGTTGGGGAAGCTTTATCTTCTAGTGTTAGCGAGATGACTGCATATCTACAAATGGAAGGAAGTAATACCCAAACTTATGAAGATTTATTTTATAATAATGAGATGTTGATTAGAGATGCCTTTAGTAGGAATCACAGAGACGTTGATGTTTCGTTTAACTATTACGAAGGTTGGCCTTTTGAATTAGACATCAAACCTAGAAGGGGATTAAGTTTGAAATCAGATGTTATGAGGATTCCTGTTCCCCTCAAACCAGATATTTGTTTCAATAGACATAATTTTAGGTACAATTTGAGATATCCGATTGTGGTCGATTTAGAAGCTGGTGATGAAGTGTTTAGCTTTGTTATGGAAGTTTTTATTGTTGATAACTTTGGTAGGAGAAATGCTTTTGGAAATCTTGTACCTAGAGCAACTTCGAGAAGTTTATTTTGTGAGGAAAATCAAAGATTAAGTGAAGAGGTTGTTGTGAGTGCCATAGATGTTACTGATCCCTTAGATCCTTTGGAAGGAGTTAGGGTTTCATATAAGTGTGGAGTTAATGAATGTGTGTTGGGTGAGACTAGTGAAGGAGAGTATAGAAGTAAGTTCCCTAATTGTGTTGGCGGAGAATTGATTTTAAGTAAAGAAGGTTATGGAGTTTATAGAGAACCATGGGATACTTTAGATGCTGAATTTAGAAGTATTACTGCGAATATAGAACCATTTAGGAATTTGAATTTAGGTTTTAAAATATTAGACTTGGATAGCAATGATCAGGTTTTAGGGGAGAGAGATCTGAAATTAAATGAGGAAGTATTTTTACAGTTAAGTAGGAGGAATGATGTTTTTGGTGGTGTTGATGAGAGTGATGGTTGGAGCTATGATGGTAGTGAAGAAGTTGGAATAGATTTAGTTCCTGGAAACTATAATGCTAACATTGACTTGGTCTTGAATGAAGAGAGAACTTTAGCTCCGCAGAATATTAATGGATTTGATGCTGATGGTGGGATTATTGAGAATATATTATTGGGACATGTTGAATTAGAAATTACTATAACTGAGAATCAATTAGAAAATGGAAATGTAATTTTCAAAGCTTTAGCAATTGAGCCTTTAACTGCTGGTGATATTTCTAGGGCATATGAAATGGAGGATGTTGTGAATAGCAATGAAGCTTTATTGCAACCGGAGTTTAACTAAATGAAAAAAATATTGTTGTTATTGTGTTTTTTTGTAATTTTGGGTAGTGTGAATGCTCAAACTTCAACCACTGTTATTGGTGGGGAAACTGCTGGAGATAGTGCTGACATTTTTACTGGTAGCCAATATGATGGAGATGGAGACGGTGTTTGTGACGAACCTAGTAGGGTTTACTCTGGAATTGATAGGCTTACTTTAGGATGTACTCCAAGTGGTTTAGGAGATTTGTGTAGAGGGACGCCTTCTGGAGAGAGAGTTTCTACTTTTGGTGATAGGGCTGGTTGTAGCGAGAATCAATTAGCTGGATTTAGTAATTATTGGGGTGTAAAATTTGGAGAACCAAGACCTAGAGCTGTCAAACCTAATTGGCTAACTGACCAAAGACAAGGAGTTAAAGTATTTCAACCCATTTCGTTTTTTAGAAATACTGAATATTTAGTAGAGAATGAGAAAATTGAATTTAGGGGTGCTACTGTTAGTTGTAGAAATGCTAAAGGTGTTATTAGGACTAGAGAGGTTGATGTGAGTGATTTTGAATTAGGAGGAGATGAGAGACAAGGCGAGGTTATTGCTCGACAAAATAAAGGTGAGGAGTATGTTCCAGGAAACTATGGAAGTGTTTCTATTTCTGATATTAATAGAAGTGATTTGAATATGGATTTGTTAATTAGATTAAATTATCAGAGAGATGAATCTTTGGTTAGACCTAAAAATATTTTAAATTATAGGGGGGAATTTGGGATAGATGAGATTGAATTTGAGTGTACTGCTAGAATAAATCAATGTAGAAGATTGATTGAGACTGTTGATGGTGTCAGAGTTGAAAGGAGTTGTATCCCTGTTTATCCTCAGGAAGTTGAAGAATTTCCTTTAAGAGTTGCTTTGGATGGTAGGGCCTTTAAAGCTCCTGAAGCATTTTTAGAACAAGGTATTGAAACAGCTACTGATATAATTGACTTTACAAATAAAGTTGAACCACAATTAAGGAAATTTTATGGATTTTTTAGGAGTAATTGTTTGTATGCTATTGGGGTTGTTTTGGGTGGAAAGTATTTTAGTTTTATCCCTGGATTGGATGATCTATCTAACTTTATTTGGCAAGGTCCTGAGAAATTAAGTAATCTAGGTTTGTATAAAGACAGTTTTATTATTAGTGGTAGGAGTGTTTGTAGTGCGGTTGCATGTCCTAGGGATTGGTGTAGGCTTTTGAACTGGCATCCTGGTGGTGGACAGAGTTTATATGAAATTACTGGAGGAGAAGGAGGTAAACCTATTCAAGATAGTTTGGTTTTGAGTTCTGCCTGCGGCTGTGTTAGTGGGTTATTAGCTAAACTATATCAAATTGAAGCAATAGCTTTGAAATGGAGAACATGTATGCAGACAGCAGTTACGTCTGGAGAATATGTTAATGATTGTGATAGGTATCTGAGTCAGGGAATTTGTGAGTTTATTATGGATGAGGTCCAATATTTGGATAAATTTGACTTTGGATTGTTAAGTGGGTTGACTGGAAGGGGTGATGAGAGGGGAGATCCTGTTCTTGAATCTACTCAGGCTGGAATTATAATAAAAAATGATGGGACTTTAGATAAGATTTCTAGAGGTCCTGAGAGGGCTAGACGATTTGCAGAGACTGAGGTTGCTACACTAGGGGCTGCCGATATTAAAGGGGTGTTAGGCTATGAGAATCATGTTTTGGCTAGTTCTTTTTGTGCACTTGCTTTGTATGGAGATTTACCGGAATTTAGTTCTTTACAATCAATAGAACTGGGCAAGAATGAGATACAGACAACTACATCTTCTAATTTTGAGTTTGATGTTGCTTACTTTGGAGAAGGGGGTAGGCCAGTTTATGGATATGATATAAGTTGGATGATTGTTTCTGGTAGAAAAGATCTGAGATATAATGTTTATTTGGAAAGCGATCAGGGAGCTAAGAGACCTATTCATACAGATATTTTAGCAGAAGTTGGAGATTTTGATTCAGACTATGTTGAGATAACTGATGATATCGAATATACCAAAATATGCTTTGATTTGAGACAGGAAGCTAAGAGGATTAGGTGCTATCCTCCGGGTGGTGGGACTACTGGGGGATTATTTGATGATTTGAAAATATTTAGACCTGGTGAAACTGATTCTGACGAAGATAGGTTGCCTGATGCGTGGGAAAATAGATTTAGTTGTTATGAGGGAAGAGAGAAGTTTGAGAATATTCAAGATGAGAATGCTTGTAAGGAGTTGTTGAGTAAGGGTAAAGAAAATAGGTTAGATCCTGGAAATCCAAATACTGATTCTGATAGGATTTTTGATGCTAGTGAGGATCCTGATGGGGATGGGTTTAATAATTATCAAGAATATCAAAGTAATACTCCTCCAAATTCTGCTTCTAGTTTGGCTGATGGTGGAAGTACTTTGGTTAGTTGTTATGCCGATTTTGGTAATTTTAAAATAATTGGAGGGGAAAGTAGTGGGGGAAATGTTGATAGTGTTTTTAGACCTGGAGATAGTTTAAGTGTTGCTATTGAAAATATCAATTTACTTTCTGGAACTGCTAACGTTGGGAGCGATGATGTTTTTGCTAGGATTCAAGTAACTGGTCCTAGATTGTTTGATACAGATCCTGTTGAGATTCCATTTGATCAAGCTGCTAGTGGTGTTAATTTTGTTATTTGGCAGATTCCGTCTAAAGCACCTCCGAGCGGTGTTTATGATGTGGTTACCCAGTTGGTTGTTCCTGGTAATGCTTTAGGATTTGGTAAGGAAATTTGTAGAGATAAAGATGGGGTGTTATCGGAAATGGTTAAGAAAATTATTTTATATAATGGAGAATGTGTTGATAGCGATGATGGAGATAATTTTAGAGTGGGCGGAGTTTGTGCAGATAGTGCTGGTTCTCATTTTGACTCTTGTAATGTGAATGTTGCTAGTGATTTTTATTGTGCGGATAATTCTTGTCAAAGTTTAACTAATGATTGTGGATTAAGTGGCAATAGTTGTGTTGGTGGAGCTTGTGTTTCTGGATGAAAGATCTTAAGAAAAGTTTTGAGTTAATTTGGAAAGGGAAGGTTAAAGTTTTAGCTAGTGTTTTAAGTGATTTTTTATTTTTTTTGGTTGCATTATTTATTTCTTTTTTATTTTTTAATAAATTTATGAATAAATATAATTCTTTAAATGAAAGTTTAAATGGCGCTGTTATTGGGGATCAAATTTCTAATGGATTGTTTAGTCAATTTGAATATATTTCAAATACTTTAAATGAGATATTGTTTTTAGTGTTGTTGTTTTACGTTATTTTGTTTTTGATTTGGAATGTTTTTCAGAGTTTGAGTTGGTTGATAAGTAAGAATATTTTAAGAAGGAAAAATATTTTTGAAGGATTTAGTTTGGATTATTTTTTAGATTTTTCTTACTTTAGTTTAATTTGGTTTTTAATTGTTGGAGTGATATTTTATGGTTATTACAACTACTTTAGTTATTTGCAAACCACTAACCCCCTTATAGTGAATTTGCCTATTTTGGCTTTAATTTATTTTGGAGCTATTTCTTTTTCTTTGTTTGGTAATGGTATGAAAGGATTGAATTCTTTTAAGAAATGTTTTTTAGTTGGAGTTAGTAATCTTAGGATGTTGTTGCCGTTTGTGTTTTTTGTTTTGATATTGTTTATTATTGGTTATATATTAGAATTTTTAGGGGCTACTTTATTGATGGGTGTTGTTATTCTTTTGTTATTTGTTTGGTTTAGAGTTTATATGATGTTATTGTTAAAGAAGGATGCGGGAGACAGGATTTGAACCTGCGTAGGCACTAAGCCACTAGGTGTCTTCTTTTACGGAAAACCTAAGCTTGGCCATCTTACGATTCTAGCCCATTTTCCGCTCTGGCACTCCCGCGAGTTTACTGATATTTTGTATTGGGAATGCATTTAAAAATGTGTCTATAGATTTTTTGTGTAGTCTGATACCATGATAGTATCTGTTGTATTTTTTGTTTTTCCAAGATTCTTTTAAGTGAGAAATCTCTAGTTTTGTAAGTTCTTTTGAAAGCTGATCGATCAATAACCTACTTTTTGATGTGAATCCTATTGTGTGCCCTCTTTTTCCACCATCTGTATCAAATAACCCTCCAATAAAATATCTAAGATACTCTTTGTTTTTGAGTATTTCTTTTGGTATAAATGCCTCTCCGCTTTTCTTTCCTGAAGGTATTTTTAATTCTTTAACTAAAAAATTATGCAACCATTTATTTTTTATACAAAGTGAATATCTCTTTTTCCTATTTGGTCTCTTATCAATAATCGTTCTTATCCTAGACTTAGTTTTTATTATCGTTTTAACGTAATTCAATAAAAGAGTGAGATAATCTTTATCGATCAATTCGATTTTGATTAAGTAATCTTTGAACCTACTTTTTTTCGACTTATTTCCGTCTTTGAGATAACCATCTCCCATTATTACTCCACTAAAATAAGCTAACTTTGTATCGAGTTTGAATTCTAAGGAGAAATTGTTTTTATACCTCATAGAATTAAACTTGTTTTAAAGCTTATAAGCTTCACGGGGGTATGGCGAGTATGTCGAATGAAATGTAATTATTTTTTCTTAGAAGTATTTCTTTTGTTCCAGGAGTATTTTCTTAGTTTAGAAGAGTTTCCAAAGCCACAGCTTGAACATTTCTTTTTACTAGCATGATAAGTATGCTTTCCACAACGTCTACATCTTATATGGGTTTTCTTTCCTGATCTTTTACCCATAGAGGGTGTTCCTTTAGTCATTTTATTCAGCTGGCGATATTAGAATAATTGTGTCTCCTCTTATGAATAGTGTTCCTAATTTTCTAACCATTTGTCCATCACTATGTTCTTCTGCTTCGTCTAAAACAGTATTAATATGTACGTCGAATGCTTTTAGTTTTCCAATAATTTGTTTGTTGTTCTTTAATTCTAAGATTACTTTCTTACCTCTAGATGCATTTAGTGTATCTAATGGTCTTGATGCTTCCATATTTTTAACCCCCTTGAGTTATTGAATATTGTAAAAGCGAAACTATTTAAATGTTTTTTTATCAATAAAAAATATAAAATGGCAATATCCCAATACAGATCCAAAAGAAAAGTAACTGGTGGAATTTATGTAGCTTATAGAAAGAAAAGAAAGTTTGAATTAGCTAGAGAGCCAACAAATACTAGAATTGGTGATGGAAAAAGGAAGAAATTAAGAATTAGTGGTGGAAATGTTAAAAATATTTTACTATCTGCACAAGAAGCTAATGTTTTTGATGGAAAAAAGTATAGTAAAAGCAAAATTAAGGCCGTTGTTGAAAATACTGCTAATAGGCATTTTGTTAGAAGAAATATTATAACTAAAGGGGCTGTTATTGACACTGAACTAGGAAAAGCTAAAGTTACATCAAGGCCTGGACAAGATGGATTGATTAATGCGGTCTTGGTTAAAGAATAGTTCTACAAGAAATTGAGGTTTTAGATATAAGCGTTTAGAAACATTTATATACTAGCATTTTGGCTAATTTATAAAGCTTATGTAGAGGGGGATAAACTACTATGGCAGAAAATGTTAAAAAATGCCCGGAGTGCAGCGGGATAAATCTAATTTTGAATAAGGACCGTGGAGAGATCATTTGTAAGGACTGTGGTCTTGTTGTCGAGGAGAAAATGATCGATTTTGGTCAAGAATGGAGAGAATTCGACTCCGAACAAGCTGCTTCTAGAAGAAGAACTGGTGCTCCTATGACTTATACGAAATATGATAGGGGTTTAGGTACTGACGTAGGTAGGAAATCTGATATTTATCAATTAGGTGGAAAAGATAGAAATAGATTCTTTAGATTAAGAAAATGGCAATATAGAATTAGTACAGCTATTGAAAGGAACTTAAAATTAGCTTTAGCTGAATTGAAAAGGGTTTCAAGTTATCTTAAATTAACTAAAGCTGTAGAAGAGGAAAGTGCTAGAATTTATACTTTAGCAGTTCAAAGAGGATTAGTTAGAGGTAGAAGCATGGAAAGTGTTGTTGCTGGTGCTTTGTATGCTGCTTGTAGAAGACATGAAGTTCCTAGAACTTTAGATGAGTTAAGTGAAGCTTCTGGTATAGATAAAAAAGAAATTGGAAGAACTTATAGATTTGTTACAAGAGAATTGGGGATTAGAATATTACCTTCAAATCCTGTAGATTATATTGCTAGATTTGCAACTTCTTTGAAACTAAGTGCAAATACTCAAACTAGGGCTGTTGAAATCTTAGAAAAAGCCCAAAATTCTGAATTAACTAGTGGAAGAGGACCCACTGGAATTGCTGCTGCTTCATTATATGTTGCTGCTTTGATAAATAATGAGAAAAGAACTCAAAGAGAGGTAGCTGATGTAGCTGGGGTTACTGAAGTTACGATTAGAAATAGATATAAAGAGTTATTAAAAAAATTAAAATTAGATGATAAGGTAAAGAAGAAAAGAAGATAAAATGTATCCTGATTCTTATATTAATGATCTTGTTGAGAGAATTCAACATCCTGGAGAGTTGGTGGACTTTACTGCTAGAGATGTTGAAATTGGAGGAGATGTTGCGGATGCTTACTTAAAAGGATTAAAGGAAGTGGTATCTAGAGGACCCAATGCGCTTAGAAACTATTGCTTAAGTGTTAAAGTCCAAAATGTAGAGGATATTCTTCTATTTTCTAGAACAGAGAAAATTGGGTGGATTCAAGCTATTCATAGAATTCAAAGCTCAGACCTCTAAACTCATTAAATCTTTAGCTGCTTTTGTATTTTTGAAAATCTTTTTTGCTTCTTGTTCTAACTTAGTTACGTTTGAGTATCTTTGAGAGAAATGAGTTAAGATTAATTCTTTAGATTTAGATTTTTTTGCTAATCTAGCTGCTAGTTCTGTTGTTAGATGTTTTCTTTTCTTAACTAAATCTTTTAATGATTTATCCCAAGTACATTCTGTTATTAGTAAATCTGAATTTTTTGCTAGTTTTTCTGCATTTTTACAAGGAGCTGTGTCTAAAATGAAAGTAATTTTTTTACCTTTGACTTTTATTGTTGCATTTTTAGCTAAAATTCTTTTTTTATTGTAGATTATGTCTTTTCCTTGTTGTAATTTTCCTAAAATTGGATGTTGGGATAGATTATATTTCTTTAAATAATCTAAATTAATCTTTAATTTTTCATTTTCTTGAAAAGAATAGCCTTGACATGGTACAATATGATTAAGTTTTAAGGTTTCTATTGTGAAGTTTTTTTCTTTGCAAATCGTTCCTGATGTAACTTCTTTTAATTTATATTTTATTACTCCAGCTACTGCGATACCTTGTAACATGTGTTCTAAATATTTTTTAGAGCCTTTTGGACCATAGATTTCTAAAGTTTTTGTATAATTATTTGCTTTTAAATTTTGTAATAAACCGGGGATTCCTAAAACATGATCTCCATGCCAGTGAGAAATTAATAATTTGGTTATTTTAGAAGGTTGGATTGATGCTAATCTTAATTGTCTTTGAGTTCCTTCTCCACAATCTACTAAAATGCCCTCATTTTCATATTGTAAAAATATTGATGAGTGGTTTCTATCTTTCGTAGGTATCATGGATGATGTACCTAGAAACGTTAATTTCATAATATATTTTCTAAAGGCAAGGTTTTTTAAATACTTTTGTTTTGATTTTGAGTTATGGTTAAAGCTAAGGAAATAAAACAAATTGAGCTTAAAAAGAAAATTAAAGCTGTTTTTGAAGTAGATAGAGTTAGCGCTGAAATCTCAGATGAGAGTACTTTAATGTATGATAGAAGTAGATTTGGAGAGAGGGTTGGAGAAAAATATCAATATTCTTTAGTTGAAGGAGTGTTTTTGTTTGAAACTAAAAGAATGGAAGCTAAAGATGGGAGAGGTAAGAAATTAAAATTTGATGATTTAGTTAAAAAAGCTAAAAAGCAAGATAAAAATTTTTGGGTTAAGTATAACGTTTTTAAAGATTTGAGATCAAGAGGTTATGTTGTTAAAACTGCTTTGAAATTTGGTGCTGAATTTAGAGTTTATGATAGGGGTATTAAACCTGGAGAGGATCACGCTAAATGGATTGTTTATCCTGTTCATGAATCTAATGTTACAACTTGGTATGAGTTTGCTGCTAAAAATAGAGTTGCTCATAGCACTAGGAAAAGATTATTAATTGGTGTTATGGATGAGGAAAGTGAAGTAAGTTATTGGGAAGTTAGTTGGATTAGACCTTGATTTCTATATTGTAGCATAATAATGTTTTTATAAAATTTTAGAGTAAAATATTCTATGGTTGGAGTTGAAGGTAGAGATAAAGTTTTGGAATTTATTAAGAAAGAAGGAGCTATTTTGCCTATTCAAATCGGTAAAGAGTTGAAAGTTGATACTATGTTTTCTGGAGCTATGTTATCAGAGTTAGTAAATGAAGGTAAGATTAAATCTACTGAACATTTGAGGGTTGGTGGAAGTCCTGTTTATTATGTTGAAAATCAAGTTGATAAGTTGGAGAAATATACTAAGTATCTTAATGAGAAAGATGTAAGGACAATTGCTTTTTTGAAAGATAAAGGAGTTGTTAGAGATAAAGATTGTAGTCCTTTACAAAGAGTTTCTTATAGGATTGTTAAAGATTTGGCTAAAAGTATTGTTCTTAAAAGAGATGATGGAAGCAAAGAAGTTTTTTGGAGATATTTTTTGGTTGACGAGGAAGCCGCTAAGGAAAAAATATTAGATATGGTTAATAATAAGAAAGAAGTTGAGGAGAAAGAGATTAAAAAAGCTAAGGAAGTTGAGAAGCAATCATCATTAGAAGAAGAATCTTCTTTAGAAGAAGAGGATGCATCCCTTTCAACCTCGCAAAAGAATGTTGACGAAGAAAAAGAAGTTGAAGAAGAAACTCAGGAAGTTGAAAAACCCTTAGTTAAAGAAGTTAGAAAAACTGGAGATATTGTTAAGGAATTTTTTAGGATTAATGATATTACTGTTTGGGAAGAGAAAGTTATTAGAAAAAGTAAAGATGTTAATTATTTGGTTAGTTTTGATTCTAGGATTGGAAAAGTGAAATATTTTGCTAAATATAGAGATAAAAAAGTAATCAATGAAGGGGATGTGAGTTTGGCTTTTAATGAGGCTGGAAAATTACCTTTGTTGTTTTTATCTAAAGGGGAATTGACTAAACCTGCTAAAAAGTTAATTGATGATGATTTTAAAGGTGTTATTTTTAAGAAATTGAATAGATAAGTTTAAAGATAAGCTTTCTTTTTTTAATTGTATGGGATTAGATAACTTGCTTACTAGGGGACTTGCATATGCCGTACCTGGGGCAATAATTGGTTATACGATGGGAACAGGAATTGAATCTGTTGCAAATGAATATTTCTCTGAAAATTTTCAGGATAGAAGTTTTGAGAAAACTTTTCTAGATTTGGAAATTTGGATAGCTTATACTCTTGCTGTTGCGGGATTAATAAAACCTAGTTTAGGAAGAGTGGTTGGAAGTTTAGTAAATCCTGTGAATAGATAAGTTTAAATATCGAAATTTTAGTAGAAATTTTATGGGAAGAATTAAAACTACATTGATTAAGAGAAGCGCACAAGATTTCATTAGTAAGTTTCCTGATTTGTTTGAGAAGGATTTTGTTAAAAATAAGGAAAAATTAAATGGAGTTAGCGAAATTCAATCTAAAAAGTTAAGAAATAAGATAGCTGGGTATTTGACTAGATTAAGTAAAGCTAAAAAATAAGGAAAAGCTTTAAAAATTATTATTCTATGTATTATTAGTAGTATTAATGGGGGGATTAAAATGAGTGATGATGTACCGCAAGAAATTTCTGAAGGAGTGACTAAGATAACAGATACAAAATCGGATAATCATACTGTGTTTGTTGGACCAAAGCCTTTCATGAATTATGTAACTGGAGTTGTTATGCAATTTACAACGCAAAGTGCTAATGAAGTTGTTGTAAAAGCTAGAGGAAGATTTATTTCAAGGGCCGTGGACATTGTTGAAGTTGCTACCAAGAGATTTTTAGAGGGTCAAATAGAGATTGCTAGGGATGGAATAAAAGTTGGTAGTGAGGAATTTGAAAACAAAGAAGGTAAACAGGTTCGGGTGAGCTATATAGAATTGAGCCTAATCCGTAAAAATTGAGTTTTACTCCTTTTTTAGTTTTTATAACCCCTTGGAAATAAAGATGAAAAAAATAAAATGAAGAAATGGGTGAAATGCTTTGAATGTGGAAAATCGTTTAGATATATTATTTGGAAACATCTAAAACAACATAATTTGACTATGGAATTCTATAGAAAAAAATATCCTAATGCAAATCTAGTTTCTGAAGTTTCTCTTGGAAAAATGAAAAGCTTTCAACAAAATTACAATCCTATGAAAGGGAAGAAAAATCCTAAGCGTGTAATCCTTAATAAGTTGCAATCTGGTAGGAATCACCCGAACTACAATAAACATCTTTCCGAAGAAACAAGGAAAAAAATATCAGAGACTAAAAAGAAATTGTTTAGGGAAGAGAAACTTAAACATCCTTGGATAGGTAGGAAACATACTAAAAAATCTATAGAGAAAAATAAGATTAGTCATTTACGTGAAAATCTATCAAAAGAAACTTTAGAAAAAATGAGTAGATCACACAAGGGAGTTATTCCTCTTACAAAAGGATTGAGAATGGAGCAATTTTATGGAGAAAAAAGAGCCCAATTAATTAAGCAAAAGCAAAGTGAGGCAAAGCAAGATAAATATTCTGGTAAGAAGAATCCTGGATGGAAAGGAGGGATTAAATTAGGTTCTGGAGGTTATCTTTTTTTATANAAACCAAAACATCCATTTAATGTACAAAACTATGTTCAAGAACATCGATTAGTTATGGAAAGACATATTGGAAGGCATCCAAAACCTAAAGAGGAAATACATCACATAAATGGGATTAAAAATGATAATAGGTTGGAAAATCTAATGTTGATGAAAAATAGTAGTGAACATAGAAAATTGCATAGGGGTGAGATGAGTTCAACTTGGCGAGGAGGACTCTCTTTAGAAAAATATCCTTATAAAGTATTTAATGAGGATCTAAAGGAAAAGATTAGGGTAAAATATAATAAAATATGTCAGCTTTGTAATATAAAGGAAAATGAATTGGAGGGCTATTTTAGGAAGCTGGCTGTTCATCATATCAACTATATAAAAAATGATTGCAGAGAAGAAAATTTAATCTCGTTATGTTGTAGTTGTAATAAAAGAGTTAACGCTGGCAATAGAAAAGAGTGGACAAAGTTCTTTAGTCAGAAAATAATCAATTGAGAAACTAGTTTTTTCTTTCAATAACTTTTAAATAGAGACTTGTGTTTATATTCCTTGAGGGATATAATGGTCACTGGATTTGAAAGCTCAATACAGTCAAACTTATTTTTTAATATTGGATTGGTTCTAGTTGTTGCTACTATTGTTGGTTATTTAGCTAGATTGATTAGACAACCTCTGATTCCTGCTTATATTTTAGCTGGAGTTTTAATTGGACCTTTTGGTTTAGGGTTGATAAAAGAAAGTGAAATTATTATTGCTCTAAGTGAGATTGGAATTGCGTTCTTATTGTTTATTGTTGGGTTAGAGATTGATTTAAAGAAATTAAAGGAAGTTGGGTTGGTTAGTACTGTTGGCGGTGCTATTCAAGTAGCTTCTGTATTTATTGTTGGGTTTTTTATTGCTAGAGGATTAGGGTTCGTTTCTATTGAAGCTATTTACTTGGGATTTGTCTTAGCATTTAGTAGCACTATGATTGTCATTAAATTATTAAGTGATAAATCTGAAATGAATACTTTGCATGGGAAGATAATATTAGGGATATTATTGATGCAGGATATCATTGTTATTTTTGTTTTGGTCTTATTGCAATCCTTTGGCAATTTTGAATTAGGATTAATTGCTTGGGCATTTTTGAAAGGGGCTATTTTGTTAGCTTTTGCTGTTCTTTTAAGTCAATTTGTCTTACCATTTATTTTTAGAGTTAGTGCTAGGTCTCAAGAATTATTATTTTTGAGTTCTATATCTGTTTGTTTTGTTTTTTCTTTAGTTGCTTTTAGTTTTGGATTTTCAATAGTTATTGGTGCTTTTTTAGCTGGTTTAGCTTTAGCGTCATTACCGTATCATTTTGATATTGCTGGCAAGATTATTCCTTTAAGGGATTTTTTTGCTACTTTGTTTTTTGTTTCTTTAGGAATGGAATTGGTGTTTGATTCTTTTAATGGGTTGCTATGGCCTTTGATTATCTTTTTGGGAATTATTGTTTTATTTAAACCATTAATCTTTATGATTATTACTAGTGTTTTTGGTTATAAGAAGAGGACAGCTTTTTTTACTTCTATTTCCCTAGCTCAGATAAGCGAATTTAGTTTGGTTTTAGTTGCTTTAGGTTTGAGTTTAGGACACGTTTCTAATCAAATATTTACCTTAACGGTGTTATTAGCTATAATTACAATTGCTTTAACGTCTTACTTTATTAAGTATGATACTTGGTTTTACAAATTGGCTTCTGGAAAATTGAATCTGTTTGAGAAATTGGCTTTGAGAGATTCTGAGTTAGAACATTTGCCTTATCATGAAAGAAAAGATACAGTCTTGTTTGGTGCACATAGGATGGGTAAAATCTTTATTGAGACTTTTAAAGATGCTAATAGTAATTTTGTTGTTGTTGATTTTGACCCTCAGATTATTAGGAACTTAATAGGTAGAAAAATACCTTGTGTTTATGGTGATGTGGCTAATCACGAGGTTTTGAAGAGATTAAATTTGAATTCGGTTAAGATGGTGNTTAGTACTATTCCTAATGATGATGATAATGTGTTTTTGATTAAATATATTAAGAAAATTAATCCTAATGTTATAATAATAGTTACTTCTAGCCATGCTGGTAGTGCTTTACATCTATATGATATTGGTGCTGATTATGTTATTGTTCCACACTTATTGAGTGGAGAGATTATGTCTCATAGTTTAATAGAATTGATTGAGAAGAAGAGAGACATTGAGGATGTTAGGATAAGACATATTAGACATTTGAAGAGTAAACAGTGATTGGCACCTCGGAGATTTGAACTCCGGACCACTGCCTCATGAAAGCAGTACTCTACCAGGCTGAGCTAAGGTGCCGCGATTGAAATAAGTTTTTTTGTTTTTTAAGAGTTTTGGTTAACTTTTTAAATCTATTTTTTGTAAGTTAAGTTATATGGATAATAAGAAATTAGGTAGTATTTTGATTGGAATTGGAGTGTTTTTTCTAATTAGTTTAGTGTTTTTTAAAATGCAAATTGATGATTTGAATGATCTTTTAATAGAACAAAGTGGTGGGAACTGTTTTTTAGATGATGGAAAATGTATTCATGACAAAAATCAACTTCCAATTTATATTGGCGTTTTGGTGGTGGCAGCTACTTTAGCTTTGGGTATTTATTTGTCTTTTTTTGATAAATCTCAGAAATATGTTGAAGAAAGTCATGAGAAAATAGTTGGTAGATTAGAAGAAACTAGGAAAGAAGTGG
This sequence comes from Nanobdellota archaeon, assembly GCA_002687825.1. Classification (GTDB taxonomy): domain Archaea; phylum Nanobdellota; class Nanobdellia; order SCGC-AAA011-G17; family ARS1403; genus ARS1403. The sequence continues at coordinate 11,963 of NZBI01000009.1, read as the reverse complement.
ATAAAGATGAGAAATTTGAATTTTTATTAAAGGGGTTAGATGAATATGAGAAGAAAGTTGTAAAAGCTGTTAAAGAACAGGATGGAATTACTCAAGCTACTTTAAGGATTAGAGTTGATATGTCAAAAGCTAAATTAAGTTCTGTTTTGGGTGAATTAGAAAAAAGAAATTTAATTAAAAAAGTTCCAGATAAGAAAACTAATAAAATATTTTTAAAAACTGCTTTGTGAACGTTCTAGAGTTAGAATTTTTTAATTAGGAACGATAATGAGGTTATGGTTTTAGGGGTTAAATATATATTACTTGGGGTTCCTTGTTTTTCTATGATTTACGCTAAACTAATAAAACCAATTTTATTTAAGTTTGATGCTGAAAAAATTCATGCTAGGGCAACGAATACTGGGGAAAAATTAGGAAATAGTTCTGTTTCTAGAAAAGCAATCTCAAGTTTGTATAGCTATGAAAATAAGAAATTAGAAACTGAAATTCTAGGTATTAAATTTAAGAATCCTACTGGTTTAGCTGCTGGTTTTGATAAAGATGCTAGGCTGACTAAAATATTACCTTCTGTGGGATTTGGTTATGAGGAAGTGGGGAGTATTGCTGGTAGTCCTTGTAATGGCAATTCTAAACCAAGATTATTTAGATTGCCTAAAGATAATGCTTTGGTTGTTAATTACGGTCTTTGTAGTATTGGTTCTGAAATTATTTCTAAGAAATTAAGGAATCTCAGATTTAAATTCCCTATAGGTGTTAGTATTGTTAGAGCAAATAATTCTGATATAGTTATGGATGTGGATAAAGGTATTAGAGATTATATTAAAGCTTATGAGAATTTGAAAGATATTGGAGATTATTTAACTATTAACATAAGTTGTCCTAATACTCCTGATAAATTAGCTTTTTCTTGTGTTGATAACTTTGATAAGCTAATGAGAGAATTTAGCAAACTTGATATTCGTAAACCTGTGTTTATTAAATTGAAACCTGATTTTTCTAAAAAAGAAATTGATGAATTTTTGAAAATTTCTGATAGATATAGTTTTATTAAGGGATTTGTTATAAGTAATTTGACTAAAAATAATAAAAACTTGAGGAGTAATAATTTGTTTAAAGGTGGAATAAGTGGTAAACCTGTTAAAGAAAAAAGTAATGAAATGTTAAAATACGTTTATAAGAAGACTAAAGGGAAGTATGTTTTAATTGGGTGTGGGGGCATTTTTAATGCTGAAGATGCTTATGAAAAAATTAGAAATGGAGCTTCGTTGTTACAATTGATAACAGGAATGATTTATAATGGCCCAGGGATTATTAAAGAAATTAATAAAGGATTAGTTAAATTATTAGAGAAAGACGGATTTAATAATGTTTTAGATGCTGTTGGGGCTGATGTTAGATGAAAAAAAGTTTTTTGATGAAAATTTTAGTTATTGTATCTTTTTTAGCTATATTAGTTTCTGGTTATTTGTTGTATTTGCATTATACTCCTGATATTATAGAATTTTGTGAAATTGGAGGATTTAGTTGTCACACTGTTAACAAAAGTGTTTATTCTAATTTAGATGGAGTTATTAATCATTTTTTAGGAACTAGTTTTAATTTACCCATTTCAAATGCTTTGATTAGTTTAATTGTGTTTATTTTTATTTTTTTGGGAAATTTGTTTCTCTATAAAGGAAAAAGATTTTTGAATTTACCTAGGAAAGAAGCATTAAAATTAATTGAGATTTTGTTATTTATTAGTTTAATTTATGGAATTTTACTTATTTATATTCAAGCCAAAATATTGTTGACTTGGTGTATTTTTTGTTTGGTCTTAGATGCTTTAATCTTATTGGCTTTTATAATTGCTATTTTTATTGGAGGTGATAGTTAAAACATAATTTTGAGTAAAAACGTAAGTTATTTATAGGTATATTTATCTAAAAAATTAAACAATAGGAGGGTTTAAACATGGATGAACATAATGAAGGAAGTATTACGCTTAAGAAATCTAGTATGTGGAAAGCAGGTACTTTTGTTTTTGGAGTATTATTTGTAATATCACTATTTACTGGAGGATTTGGTATTGGTGACGACGGAGATTCAGGTACCGGAAACGCTGTCAGACAACCAACTGCACCCAGTCCAACGATTCCAACTGGAATTGGTAATGTAAATGCGGAGGATTTAGTCGATGACGATCCTTTTTTAGGAGATGAAGATGCTCCTTTAACAATTATAGAGTTTAGTGATTTCCAATGTCCGTTCTGTAAAAGGGCTAGAGATGACGCTATTGCTCAAATTGAAGAGCAATATGTTAAAACTGGTAAGGTAAAATTGGTTTATAGGGATTTTCCTTTGACAAGTATACATCCATTGGCTCAAAAAGCTGCTGAAGCTTCAGAGTGTGCAGATGATCAAGGTAAATTCTGGGGATATCATGATTTGATATTTGAAAAACAGAGTAGTTTGAGTGCTAGTAATCTAAAAGCATGGGCTGTTGAACTAGGATTGGATACTGATGAATTTGATGAATGTTTAGATTCTGGAAAGCATGCTGCAGAAGTTAGGGCAGATACTAGTGCTGCAACTAGCGTTGGAGGTAGAGGTACGCCTTTTTTCGTAGTTGGAACTCAGACTTTAAGTGGAGCTCAACCGTTTAGTGCATTCCAAGCGGCTATTGAAGCCCAACTTTAATTTTTTTTATTTTTATGTTTTTTCATAATTTGAATCCGGTATTGTTTAGTTTTGGACATTTTCAGATTCGGTACTATGGGTTGGCTTGGNTTTTAGGAGTTTTGATAATTTATTATTTTTTAAATAAGAATAGAGATAGATTAGAGATTTCTAAAGAAAAAGTAGATGATTATTTATTATATTTGATTTTTGGAGTTTTTATTGGTGCTAGGCTGATTCATGTCTTATTTTCTGATTTTAGTTTTTATTCTGATAATCTTTTAAGAATATTTTATTTTTGGGAAGGCGGAATTGCTTTCCATGGAGGTTTATTGGGTGGAATTTTAAGTACATATTACTTTGTTAAGAAGAATAGTATTTCTTTGTGGAAATTAGCAGATGTTATCGCCTTACCTTTGGCTTTAGTTTTGGGGATTGGCAGACTTGCTAATTTTATTAATGGAGAATTATATGGGGTTGTAACAGATGTTAGTTGGTGCGTTAATTTTCCTTTAATTGATGGTTGTAGACACCCTACTCAAATTTATGAAAGTTTAAGTAATTTCTTTATATTTGGAGTTTTGTTTTATTTTAGTAAAAGAGAACATAAAAGAGGGTTTATTTTTTGGTTATTTATTGTTTTAATTGGTATTTTTAGGTTTTTGATTAGTTTTATTAGAGTAGATGATAAGTTTTTGGGATTAAGTGATGGACAATATTTTAGTTTAATAATGATCTTAATTGGTGGTTATGTTTTGTTTAAACATTACAGAAAAAATGAAATGTGAAAAATGCGACAGGGAATTTGATTCCGAAGTTGCTTTGGAACACCATAACAAAGCTAAACATGGAGAAGTGTTTAAGAAATCTAGATGGGAGAATCTTAATAAGAAGAAAATTAGGAACTTGAGTTTTTCTTTTATCGTTGTTTTATTGATTGGATTTAGTGGTTTTTTTATTTTTGATAAATCTCAAAATGTGGACATATTGGCTGTTAATTTATTAAGTCACGATAACGTTGCTTTACATATTCATCCCATTTTAGAAATTGAAATCTTGGGCGAAAACTTTCCTATTCCTTCAAATACTGGAATTACGGATGGGATTATGAAAGTTGTGCACACTCATGATAGTAGTGGGACGTTGCATGTTGAACCTCCTATTCCTTATGAGTTGAGGTTAACACATTTTTTTCAATTATGGAGTAGAACTTTTAACTCTCAATGTATTTTTGATAATTGTGTTGACAGTGAACATGAATTATTATTTTATGTAAATGGTGAATTAAATAATGAATATGAGAATTTGTTGTTAAAAGACCATGATGAGATAAAGATTGTCTATAGAGAAAAATGACTAAACTTATTAGAAGATTTACTGATGGTTGTTATGGCTTTAATTTTGCTATTCTTTTAATTTTTTAGCTAATTTTTCTAATTTTTTATCATCTGCTTGTTTGTAATCATGGGAGGAAATATAACCTTCATATTTTTTGAAATATTTATTTATGTTTGAATGGATTGGTTTCCAATTTTTTATGTCTTTAGTTCCATGCATGGGAAATAATTTTGCGTGAATATGATCTATTCCGAACCCTTCAAATATTAATCCTGTCCTACCAACTCCATCTAATTTAGAATCTAACAGTTTCCCCACTTTTTTTGAGGCTAGGATTAAATCTGTTAGAACATCATCTTCTAAATCAAAAGCGTAACTTGGATAATGTTTTTTTGGAATTACGACCGAGAAACCTTCTGTGTTTGGAAATATTGTTAGGAAAGCTATATGGTCTTTATCTTCCCAGAATTTATGAGAAGGTATTTCTTCTGAAACAATTTTACAAAATACACAATTTGTCATGAAATTTTAATATTTCGAGATGTTTTAAATTTTATTGTTCTGGACCTACCGAGATTTGAACTCGGAATTCTGCCATGCCATGGCAACGTGATGCCGGATTTCACCAAAGGCCCACTTGGATTAATTACCATTTTAATAAGCGTGCAGGTAATTCTTTATTTTTTAACCAGTGTTTGTATTTAAATAGGTGTTTAGAATTTGAACTTCCGATATCTTCCATCCATTTTATTGTGTTTTTATTTCCTTTTATGACCAAAGATTCTGCTGATTTTGAATTGTTTGATTTGGTAATCCATGCAGGATAATTTCTTTCTCTTAAAATATAATATAATTGTCTTATTAATTTTTTACTTATTGACGTAATTGAAATGTGCGGATGCATATAGTTTTCATCTTTTCTGGCATATATGGATCCGTCTGTATCAAATAAACCTCTAATGATGAATTTTTTGTATTTCCAAGATAATTTTGATAGTTTTTTTGGTATTTCCAATTTTTGACCTTTTTTCCCAAGAGGGAAATCATATCTTACTAATTCTTCAAGTAATGATCTATTAAATATTTTTAAGGTTCTAACTTTTTGTTTTTTGCCTAATNCTATTGACGAGTTGAGATTGAATTCATTTTTTATTAAAGATCTCAAATAATCTTCATGATATTTTTTTTCTAAATATTTGTGTCCACTGAAAATAATTATATATTTATAATGTTTTTTCCCTTTTAATTTATGCTTAGTTATACATCCATCCCCCATTAAAGCTCCAAAAAACTCACAAGTCCCCTTAGTTATTTTAAATTTAACTTCTTTTGGTTTACTTTTTATAGCACTTCTTGCTTTTTCCATTCTTGATTTTAGTTCTTTTGCACTTTTTTTGTTATTAATTTCTGCTCCCCTTTTGGGCCCCCAATTCCCTTCTTTGTAAACTGATTTGGACAGCCAATATTTTTTCCTATTTGAATGTTTTAAGAGTAATTTGAATATATTTTCTGGAATAAAATTTTCTCCCCTAGCCCATTGCTTTGCTGTAGAATAAACAACTTTGTTTTTATTACAAAATTCTCTTAGACTCTCATTATTAGTTATTTCTTTGAAAAATAATTTAGGATCATTTATTACAACTCTTCGAATCATATACTCTTTTAGAATTCTAAACTTAATAAATCTTTCTATTTTCTTTACCACTTCACTACAGGCCCATTATTTTAGTTTTTTGCCTGCTTTTTCAAATTGAATTTCTTTATTTAGTAGTTTCCTTATTGTGTCTTCTAATTCATCTATTTTAACTCTGATTTGTTGCATACTTTCTCGTTCTCTTAGAGTTACTGTGTCGTCTTCTTTTGTGTCATGGTCTATTGTAATCATAAAAGGACATCCAATTTCATCTACACGCCTGTACATTTTACCTATAGAACCCGATTCGTCGTAAGTTGCTATGAAATTTTCTCTTAAGTTGTGGAAAATTTCTTTAGCTATTTTTGGTAAGCCATCCTTTTTTACTAAGGGAAAGATTGCTACGTCTATTGGGGAGACTTTGTGTGGGAATTTGAATAATGTTCTTTCTTTTTCTTCTTCAAAGAAATTATCTAATAGTGCCCAGATGTTTCTGTCTACTCCGAAAGACAATTCTAATACATGTGGTGTGAATTTTTTATTGTCCACTACAACATCTAATTTTGATTTTGATCCTTTTTGATGTCTGCCCAAATCATGATCTCCTCTGTAATGCAATCCCGCAACTTCTTTAAAACCTTTTAAGGTTTCTAAGTTTAATTCAATATCATAATGGATTTTGTTATAGAAAGCTCTTTCTTTTTCATCTAATTCTCTGAATCTGAAGTTTTCTTTTGGGATTTCTAAAACATCTAAATAGAATTGTTGAATTTTAGCCATGTGATAAGCGTAGAATTTTGGTACTCCTTTTTTATTTAGTTCTTTGCATGTTATTTCTTTATTAATTTTTATTTTATAATCTTCTACTTCTTTCCAATCTTCAATTTCATTAAATTTATCTGGATCTAGGAAAATTTGGAGTTCTGCTTGTGTAAATTCTCTTAATCTAAAAAATCCTTGTCTTGGAGAAATTTCGTTTCTAAAAGCCTTTCCTATAACTGCTAATCCCATAGGTAGTTTTTCTCTTAAAGCTGAAAATTGTCTTTTGAAAGCTAGATATGGAGATTGAGCTGTTTCAGGTCTTAAATACATTATATCTTTTCCTGTTGAACCCACTCTTAAATCAAACATCATATTGAACATTTTTACTTGGTTAAAGTAAGAGTTACATTCTGGACATTTAATATCATTATCTTTGATTAGTTTATTTAATTGAATTTCATTTAAGCCTTGAGCTTCATTTCCTGTTTTATCTTCAACTAATTCATCTGCTCTGAATCTTAAATGGCATTTTTTACATTCTACTAAAGGATCATTAAAATTATCTAAATGACCTGAACTTTGAAAAACTTCTTTTGTCATGATATTAACATCTTCAATTTCAAAATAGTTTGGAGATAAGGATAAAAAATAACTTCTCCATAAATTTTCCCATTTATGTTTCATTAGAGTTCCTAAATGTCCATATGTCCAGAATCCAGCTTTAACTGAATAAATCTCTCCTGAAGGATAGAAAAAACCTCTTTTAGTTGCTATATTTGTTATTTTTTCGTTTTTAGACATATTTTTTAGTTAAGGAAAAGGATTTATTAAAGTTTCTTTACTATTGCTTTATCTGATAAAATAGCTGAGTTTCCAGTATGATCTTCTAAGATTATTTTTACTTTTAAGTCACCACATTCAATTTTCCAGAACTTTTTTAGTAAATTTTTTGCTTTCTTTTTAATACTAGGATCTTCTGCCGATTCTTTTTGGTCTTCTACTATTTTTTTGAATCTTCTTAATAGGCCTTCTACATTAGTTAAGAACCCTATAGAGTTTGGTCCAGATTCCATAGACATTCTTAGTTGTGGGATTTTAACATTCGCTTCTGCGGATTTTATTACTCTAACGTTTAAATCTTCTTTTTTTTCTACTTCAAAAGTTATTTTAGAAGGTGGTTTTACTTCTTCTGATTGAATATCTGAGGAATGGTATTTACAAGCTTGGCAATTCATGACCATTAAGAAACATTTTCCAAAATGAGGAATATTATAAGAGGTTTCTGTTAGTTCTAATTCTTTTTCGTTACAGACTGGACATTTTTCTTTATTTAATTTATCTGGCATGTTTTTATATTAAAAGAATTAAATTTAAAAATCTTTAGTTTCTTCATCAATTATAGCTGATTTTTCACCTAAAGAACTTCTATGAACTGATGCGAAAGATGGTGTTGCTACGATCCAATCTTCACCAAATCCTGCTATATCTCCTTCGATTGCGTCACAAGTTTTTTTCAATTTATTAACTGCTCTTTTTAATTCGACAATATCTTTGTCTTTTAATGGTTTTATGTTGACTAAAGCTATTGTATAGCCTTCTCTTAAGCCATCTAAAGCAGGTTTTATATCTTGGAATTCATTGATTATGAAAGGTTTTACTAAGATTTTAGCTTTTGAGTCTTGAGATTCAGCTGAACTGATTTCTAAGTATTGTTCTTCTTCTGGTAGGTCTTGTAAACCTTCTTCTTCTACTGAACCTAGAAATTTATCTCTTATTTTTGAAAAAGCATCTTTCATTTTTTACAATTCTCCGATAACAAATTTAAAAGTGGATTTCTATTTAAATATTTCTATTCTCTGTAAATATTGTGTCATTGTATACTTTCTAATAAACTAACTATGCCCCAAAGTTGAGTTCTTACATGATCTGGCATATTTGACTCTTCCGAGATTTCTTCTAATTCTTGTAAAGCTTTATTTGTTTGAACTTCTTTTGATGTTTGTTCATTAAAAATTGTTATAATATTATCGATTTTTGATTTGATGTTTTTAGGCACATTATCGTCACTAATAATTTTTTCGAACTCTAGAACTACTTCCTCTCTTATTTCTTTTGACATTTTCTATTGTTTTAAATTTTTTAAAACTTCTTTTTGTAGTGAGTCTGCTTTTTTTCTTACTTCTTCTTCTTGTTTTTCTAAATTTTTAATTCTGATACTTACTACTTCTTTTTTTGATGTTAGTTCTTTTTTTAATTCTTCTGAAGAAGTTTCGAACATTATATTATTAACTATTTTATAAGGAGTTTCTTTGTTAGTTTTTAATTCATTTAATGCGTTTTCAACTTCTATTTGTTCTTGTTGAAATTTTTGTTTTTGAAGTAATAAATTTTGAATGTTTTGTTCTATAAGTTGTAATTCTTGAATTTTACTTTCTTGATCTTTAGTTATGTTCATTTTGAGTTAAAAGTTGTTGATGTAGTATTTGCTTTGAATAAGATTTTAGAACCGCAGTAAGGGCATCTTATGTTTTTTTTAACATATTCGTGTTTTATTACTTTGTTGCATTGAATGCATTTGAATTGTGCCATTTTTAAAACTCGTAAGCTTTTCCAGCAAATTTGGTTTCACATTTAAAGCATAACCAAATTCCCGCTGATAATCTTTTTACTTTTTTGTATGTGCATTTAGGACAATCGTAAGTTGCTTTTTGTTTTGCTTCTATTTTTTTTAACTTTGTTTTTGGAGTTCTACCATATCTAGTTCCAAAACGTCCTGTTGTTCCTTGTCCTTTTCCCATTTGAACCCTTTAGAAAAGCGTTCACGGAAAGCAAACTTTAAGAAAGTTTGATTAAAACTATAGCTTTTCTTAGAAAAAATTGGTTGTTTTTGGGTTTAAAAGGTTTATGTTTTTAATTTTGATATATACTTTTCTAAGTCCTTATAGTCTTTTTTTCTTTCCAAAAGACAGACTAGAATTATGTTGGGTTCAAGGACTGCATAAATTAATCTTGTTTCTTTGGACTGAACATTTAACCTTACTCGGAAAACCCTTGATAAATGTTTTGTGTTCAATCTTTTAAACCTAAAGGGGTTTTCTTTTATTAATAAAATTTTGTTTTCTATTATTTTTTTTGACTTTTTGTCTAGCTCTCTAACTTGTTCTTTAAACTTTTCAAGAACTTTAATTTTATAACTCATTCTCTTAGGATTTTCATTAATTCCTCTTCAGAAGATAATTTGTTATTCTTAATTGAGTGCACTATTAATGCTTCTATTAATTCAATTTCTTTTTCCGTAAATGTATTGTCATATTCGCTGTTTTCAAATACTTTTTCCCTTATGCTTTCAGTTGCTAGGTCTTGTATGTTTCTGAATCCAAAATGCTCTACATATCTTTGTGCTGCCTTTAGAAGATTATCTGGGAGTTTTAGGTTTATTTGTTTCATGGTATCTATAGATATCTTTAGGTATTTAAGCTTTTCTATAATATGGGGTCACTGGGATTTGAACCCAGATCGCAGACTCCCAAAGCCCGAATCTTAACCAAGTTGGACTATGACCCCGATGTAAAAGAATTAAGAATTTTTGTTTATAAATTTATTTAATTTTTAATAGCTCAAAACTTCTAGTCCTTTTATATTTGCGAAATGCCTTTTATTTTTAGTTAGAATTTTATTGACACCATTAGATAGATATATTCCTGCAATAGCACAATCAGATAATCCAATAACTTTGCCCATTTTCTTAAGTTGCCAGAGAATTTCAGAGGACTTTTTGCTATTTTTTCTATTTAGTTCAAAAACTAAGAAAGAATCAAAAAAATTATCATAAAATATTTCTTCTTTTTTATGGGGCATATTAGATGGATTTATACCATTCATTATCTCCAAATAGCTCACAATATTAAGAACAAGAGGATCATCAATTTTTTCTAGAGTATTTTTTAGAGAGATGTCTCCTTTGAAAAAATCAATAACAGTAGAACTGTCTAGACCAATCATTTCCTGGATTTCTCCATATATTTAGCAGTTTCTTTCATTCTTTTATTAAAAGAATCTCTAAACATTTTCATATCTTTTTCTTTTTCTTCCCAATTAATATTCTCATCTTTAAGTGCGCCAAAAAATTTCATAATGTTATTTTTGTTACCCTTTTCTTTTTTAAATTCTAGAATAACTTCTGAGAAACTTTTATCTTCCGCTTTTAAACTCTTCAAAAACTCATAGGCATCTTTTTTTAGAGATATGTTTACGCTTACCATATGTACTCATAGTGTGTACCTATATATAAATCTATTGTTTTTGTACACTGCGTGTTGGATAGAATTCATAGAAAGGGTTGCACCCTCTTCATACCCGCTTTTTATATACACAATGGAGAGGATAGAACTCATAGTAGTTTTTATGGTCGAACCAAGCACATTTGAAATTGCTTAACTGGAGTTTTGTTCTTGAAGCTAGTGCTAGAGCATAAATTGTTAGTTGTTGTACTGGCTTTTCTTTGTTAGCTTCTGGTTTGTAATCTAAGATATGAATGTTGTTATTTCTAATTTGTAAGAAATCAATATGTCCTGTAATTGGTGTTTGAAATTCATTCGGATTGATATTAAATCCTCTTGAGTTGAAATAAATTAAATCATCTTTTGTTAAGTAAATTGGGATTTCTGTTGCTATCGTGGTTGAATCGTTTGTTATCATGAAGTTTTGTATTGTTTCGTGTCTTTGAATGTTTGTTTTTGCTAGATTTAATGATAAGTTTGTTAATTGATTTGCTAAGTTTTGTTTATTGTTTTGTGTTATTTTTAGAACTTTGAATTGACTTTGAGATGCTCTTTGATGCGTGTGTTTTATGCTTGGATTTGGTGAGAAGATGTGGTGTGGGAATTCTTTTGTTGGAATTTTGTTTAGATAATCCCTTAATGGAGAAAATTTGGAATGATTATTGAATTTTGTGTTTTGAAATAAAATTTTAAGTTTGTAGTTGTGAAGTTGGTATTTGTAGTTTAGGTTGTTGTGTAGGAAATCATATTGTTGGATTAGTTCTTCTGGTTGGAAATTTTTGATTGAATCTTGCCTTAGTCGGTTGTAAGGTGTTAGGTGTTTATGTTCGTTAATCCAATTAGAGATAGTTTTTTGGGATGGTTTTGGTGAAATTCTTAAAAGTTTGGAGATTTTAGTTTGAGAATGGCCTAGGTTGTAAAGTGAAAGCGTTTTTAGGATTGTTGTTATTGGGTAGGTTTTGTTTTTTGATTGTTGGAGAATGAATATTTTGGAACATTCTTTGCATTTGTATCTCTGTGAATTTTGTAATTTGCCCCTTTGGACTCCGGCTCTTTTTGTGTTTTTTGATGAACAATTTGGGCATGAGATAGATTTTATTTCTACTGACATGGTGTGTCTTGGGTTGTTGATATTATTTAATTGTTAGTGTTTAGGTGCTAAATGTTACTAGTAGAATTAAGTATTTGGGTGACGAAGATTACTAGTAATGGAGATACTTGATATTACTAAGTTTTGGTATGATTTCTGGTTTTAAGTGCTGAATTTATGGGCTTTGAGGCTGCTTGGATTT
>NZBI01000008.1 GCA_002687825.1 Nanobdellota archaeon | reverse complement strand
CAAAAAAAGAAAAAAGAATTCCTTCGGTTTTAACAAAAGAAGAAATAAAAAAATTATTAACAACAATTTCAAACAAAAAATCAAAATTAATTACAACTTTAATCTATGCAGCCGGTTTAAGGGTTTCAGAATTAGTTAATTTAAAAGTAGATGACTTAAATTTTGAAGAACTAATTGGTCATGTAAGACAAGGTAAAGGAAAGAAAGATAGAATTTTCAATTTACCTGAAAACTTAACTAAGTTCTTAAAAAAACAAGTAGAAACTCAAAAAAAAGACAATCAGGAATATTTATTCTCTGGCAGAAATAAACAATTATCAACAAGAAACATCCAAAAAATAGTTTCAAGCGCAGCAAAAAAGGCCAAAATTGAAAAATCTGTCCATCCACACACATTAAGACATTCTTTTGCAACCCATTTATTGGAAAACGGAACAGACATTAGGTTTATACAAGAATTACTCGGTCATAGCGATCTCTCAACGACACAACGATATGCTCATGTATCTGCTGAGCAAATCAAAAAAGTAAAAAGTCCACTCGAAGGGTTATGATTTTACCTGAGGTATCTCCATATCTCCACAATATTTATATACTTTAACATCTTCTATATCGTCGGTAAAGGAGGTGTTTTCGATGGGAAAAATACTAGTAAAAAATGTGGTTAAACGTGAGAAGGGATATTTATACTATGTTGATGGGTCCGGTAACGTTTGTTCCGCTAAAATGGCTAGAGGCGGAAGAAAGAAGAAGAAAAAATAATTTCTTTTCTTTTTTATTCTCAACCACAACAAAATTTAAATAAGATCTATCTCTCTAATTTTTTATGGGAATTTTTGTATGTAAAAAATGTGGTGATACAGCAGCTCTAAAAAAGTTATGTTGTGATGAAGACATGATAATGGTCGAAAATTAAAAAGTTTAATTTTTTTAATTTCAAGATGGATCTACGCAAACATTACAATTCTAAGAAGTTAGAAATTGAAACAAGGTTAAACGATTTCAAGCAACTAAATGAAGAAGATTTATTCTACGAACTTTGTTTCTGCTTACTAACTCCTCAATCAAAAGCAAAAAATGCTGATTACTGCATCCAAAAATTAAAATCTTTAAATTTTAGAAACAAAAATTTAGACCCAGTACCAATTCTAAAACAGAAAATAAGATTTCACAACAACAAAGGAAGGTATTTGTTAGAGTTAAAGAAAAATTACTCAAAATTAAAAGAAAAATTAGAAAACACCGAAGACAAAAGAAAATTTTTAGTTAAAAATGTTAAAGGTTTAGGATTAAAAGAAGCTTCCCATTATTTAAGAAATACCGGACATGAAAATTTTGCAATATTAGATCGACATATCTTAAAAAATTTAAATAAATTAAATATAATAGAACTACCAAAAACTTTAACACCAAGTAAGTATATTGAAATAGAAGAAAAGTTCAAAGATTATTCAAAGAAAATTAAAATACCAATGGACCACTTAGATTTATTATTTTGGTCTGAAGAAACTGGAGAAATCTTCAAATGAACTACATAAAACAATTAAGAGAATTGGAAAAATTAGGAAAAAACATTAAATTAGCCGCGGAAGCTTGGGACAAAGAGTGGCAGACTTTAATCTCAACAATAATGTCGGCAAGAACTAAAGATGAAGTAACAATACCGACTGCAAAAAGGTTATTTTCTAGATACAAAACTATTGGAGCTTTAGCAAAGGCAAATCTAAAAGACATTGAAAAAATAATAAAACCAGTTAATTTCTATAAAAACAAAGCAAAAAATATTCTTAACAGTGCTAAAATTTTAACAAAAGAACATAAAAATAAGATTCCAGGAGATATAGAATTATTAATTAAATTACCGGGAGTTGGAAGGAAAACAGCTAATGTTTTCTTATCAGAGCTAGGAAAGGCAGCAATAGGCGTGGACACTCATGTTTCATATATTTCTCAAAAACTAGGATGGGCTAAAAGTAAAATTCCCCACAAAATAGAGGAAGAGTTAAAATCTCTATTTCCAAAAAGATTATGGAAAGAGCTTAATCCAATTTTAGTTAGATTTGGAAAAACACATACCAGCAAAAAGAAAAAAGATGAACATTTGAACAAAATAAAAAATAGTTGATAAATAAGCGATAAATATAAAAATATCTTAATTTAAATTCTTAATATGACAAAAAGATTAGTTATGTTTGTTTTAGAAGGATGTCCTTATTGTAAAAAAGCAGAAAAAGCTTTAAAAGCAAAAGGAGTAAAGTATGAAGAGATAGAAGTCCCTCCAAACAAATCTGACAGAACTTTATTAAAACAAATTTCTGGACAAGACTCTGTTCCAGTTTTATTGGACGTTATAGGTTCTAAAGATCAAGATGATGACATTATCGAATGGTTAGAAACTCAATGATCTCTCTCGCTTAAAATTTCTCCATCTAGAGAATCTACAACTGCAGCAAGAGCTTTATCAACTTTTTCCTGATCATCTAAATCAGAATTTTTGTCCCAGAGCAAGTTCAAAGCCGTCGAGTAAGGAAGTCCGTTTTCCACAACTTCATAGGTTTTAGCTTTTTCTAATGTTGCTTCTAAAATTTCCTTCAGGCTCCCTTCCGGTTGAGAGGGCGCGCAAAACCATGCAACTGTTGAATCCTTTCCAACAATCCTGTATAGTGTATAAGCATCACCCATTTTAAAAAAAAGAAATTAAAGGATATCTTTTATCCTTCCAATATACTCTGCTATTTTATTTCCAGGCTCAGTCAAACTTATAGTTTTAATCCTACCTTGTTTTTCAAAACTAACTAGCTTAGCCCTTTCCATTTCTTGTAAAATTTTTACAGTGTGAGAATATGTACAGTCTACTTCTTTAGCTAACACACTTCCATATCTATTCCTCTGATTTTTTTTCAATGCTACTAAAATCATAGCCGGTTTTCTTCTAAAAAATACTTCAAAAATATCTTTATTGTTCATCTTTTTCCCCCTGCACCTCTTCTCTAAAAAATATATTTTGTAATATATTTAAATACTTATCGGTTAAAATCTCTTTCTTGAAATCTAACCAATATAACCTCTCTAACCCAAAATATCTATATTTTCTCTTTTTAAAATTAACCAATAAATTTAAATAAATTCTTCTAATAATTTACAATTATGTTAGACATTAAACTAATCAGAGAGCATCCAGAAACCGTAAAACAAAATCTAGAAAAAAAGGATCTTAAAGATAGGACGGAAGACTTACTAAAAATAATCCAGCTAGATAAAAGAAAATTAAAATTAAAACAAAACGTTGAAGAATTAAGGAGACAAAGAAATGTTATTTCCAAAGAAATAAACGAATTACAAAAACAAAAGAAAGACATTAAAGAAAAAGTAAAAGAGATGAAAGAAATTCCAGATAGGATAAGAGAAATAGAAGAAAAACTTGTAAAAGCAAATGATGAAATTAAAACTTTACTCTATAACATCCCAAATATTATGCACGAATCTGTCCCAAAAGGAAAAGACGATTCTGAAAATAAAGTAATTAAAAAATGGGGAAAAATTCCCAAATTTGATTTTGAAATAAAAAATCATGTTGAACTCTCAGAATCTTTAAATGCTTCAGATTTTGAAGCTTCCGCAAGAACCTCCGGAAACGGTTTCTATTATCTTAAAGGGAAGCTAGCCTTACTAAACCAAGCATTAATACAGTTTGCAATAGATTTCATGAAAGAAAAAAATTACGAATACATAGAACCTCCTTTGATGGTTAACAAAGAAATTGAAGAAGCAAAAGGAGATTTTGATGCTTTCGAAAATGCCCTATACAAAATTGAAGGAGAAGACTTATTTTTAATCCCAACGGCAGAAGATGCCATTTTGGGAATGTTAATGAATCAAGTAATTCCAGAAAAAAAATTACCACTAAAATATTTCGCATATTCTATGAGTTTTAGAAAAGAAATAGGATCTCACGGCATTAATGAAAAAGGACTATGGAGAACTCATCAATTCAACAAAGTGGAACAATTTATTTTCTGTAGACCAGAAGATTCTTGGAAATATTATGAAGAATTAGGAAAAAACACAGAAGAAATTTTCCAAAAATTAGAACTTCCTTATCAAGTAATTGAATGCTGCACAGGGGATTTAGCCGATTGGAAAGCGAAATCCGAAGATTTAGAAGTCTATAGACCAACGACTAAAAAATATGGAGAAGTAACATCCTTAAGCAATTGTACAGATTTCCAAGCTAGAGATTTAAACATTAAAATGGTTGATAAAAAAGGAGAAAGGGTTGTTGTTCACACCTTAAACAACACAGCTTTAGCCACTTCTAGAGCTTTAGTAGCCATAATGGAGAATTATCAACAAAAAGATGGTTCTATAAAGGTACCAAAAGTTTTACAAAAATATACTGGATTTAAAGAAATCAAACCTTAAAATGGAACTTCATCATCATAATCTTCGGTAAAAGGAATTTCTCCTTCGCCCAACCACTTGCCCAACCTTTCCAATTGTTTTAGTTCTTTATGGTCCATATCCAATCTAAAATTTTTAGGTTTTTTACCAGAAAAGTTTCCATCAGGATCCCACGCTATTTTATCTAACAATTTTAAAGCTCCTTCTCTTTCACGAGTCAGATCCTCAAGTGTTTTTGTCCTATATTTTACAACCCCCTTAGTTGTTCATCAAATAACTTTTCATGTTCAGGATTGGCAAGTACGTAAATCTTAGTCCCGTTAGGTCCAGGTATCTCTATTCTCTTCAAATCATCTATTCCAGGGTACAGTCTTTTTAATTTATCTACTCTCTTTCTACCTTGAGGAGTTGTCAAAAGCCAGTCTTTAGTATATAGGGCCATAATGTCCCTGCTATGAATGCTCTGCCAAGATTGGTTGTCTTTTCTCTTACTATAGTCTCCGCTTTCCCCTACGACATCTGATTTTATTCGTCCCATTAAATATTCGATAATGTCTTTTTCCTCGCCTCCAGTCCTATGGGCCATACAAGCCACAAAATTATAGAATCCAAATTCATGAGGCACAATACACTGATTCCCCCATTTTAATTGAATGGAAGAAAGTGGTTTATCTACCCCTTCAGCTTTAATGCCATCTACTCTTTCGATGATATTGTAGTAATACGCAATTCCTGGAATTTCTCCTAATTTTCTCGTTTTCTCCCAATCCAATCCGGCTAGCATTCCGGACTCTTCTTTACGTTTAGGGCTCTCTTCCCCAAAAACCTCCCAATAATCCCTATCTAATGTAAAAGCATAGTGTAGTTGATAGTCCACCAAAACGCCCTTCCCATTTAGTCCAGACTTCAACTCAAAAGACAATCTAGGATCAAACATTCCGTCCATCGTTATCAAATCTGGCCTCCTACTACCATTGGGATTCCTCATCATCATAAATAACCTAGAAACATAATTTTCAGCATCAGTCCCAAAAACGCTAGTATTGTGCTTGTACCCCCTTTTTCCTCCGTTAGGGGTTTTTCCAGTACCATGAACATACTGTTCTTTCATAGCAAAAAATCCAAAAACTAGGCTTATTAAGATTTAGGTTATTGAAGCAAGATTTCAAATAGAAAGCTATTTAACCCCATTTTACCTATAATTCTATATGCCTACAAAAGAACAAATTGAGGAAGAAATGGAGTCTGGAGATAGAGAAGAAGACATCTACACAGAAGAAGGCAGAGAACTAGCTGAAGAAGGTGACGAAATAACTAATGTAGAAGAAGGTTTCATGGAAGGATACGAAGGCGGCGAAGCATCTGCAAAGTGCAAAAACTGCAAAAAAGTACTAAAAGAAGACTTTATAGAAAGTGAAGTAAACGGAGAAGTTATAAAATTCTGTTCTGAATAGTGCGCTACAGACTATGGAAAAGCAAAATAAGCTAAAATTGCTAGCCGCTTCTGATATACACGGAGATGTAAATTTAGCGAAAAAATTAGCATTAAAGGCTGAAAAAGAAAAAGTGGATTTGGTAATTCTATGCGGGGATTTTACCCAACAAGAAGCCTCAGTAGAAGGAATCATAGGCCCCTTCGTAAAAAAGAAGAAAAAAGTAATCTTAATCCCAGGAAATCACGAAACTGTCGCAACAGCAGATTTCTTAGCAGAGATGTATGGTGCAACTAATTTACATGGTTATTCAATAAAATTCAACAATATCGGATTCTTTGGTTGTGGTTTAGCAAATATTCCCTCACAATTAGATGAAAAAGAAATTTATGATATTTTAAAAAAAGGTTTCAAATACACAAAAAACACAAGAAAGCAAATAATGGTAACACATGTTCACCCCGCAGACTCTCAAATAGAGAAGTTTAGTGATTTTGTTCATGGTTCAGAAGGTGTAACAAAAGCAATAAAGCAATTCAAACCAGACTTTTTATTATGTGGACATGTACATGAAGCAGCAGGAATTGAAGAAAAAATAGGATCTACAAAAGTAATTAACGTTGGTAGAAACGGGAAAATTATAGATTTATAATGAACAATAACATTTTTATACTCTTCTTTTACACTATTCTAAACTATATTTTAAAATGGCAGAGTTAATCATAAGTGAAAAACCAAGTGCGGCAGAGCGTATAGCAAAGTCTTTAGCAGATACAAAGCCAGATGAAAATAAGGTTGGAAAGGTTAAATATTACGAATTAAAGCACAAAGGAAAGAAAATCTTAGTTGTTTGCGCAGTAGGACATTTATATTCTTTAACTGAAAAAATAAAAAGTGGCTGGACCTATCCTATTTTTGATGTAATTTGGAAACCCGCGTATGATGTAAATAAAGATGCAGATTTCACAAAAAATTACATAAAAGTAATAGAAAAAGTTGCAAAAGCATGTGACAAATTCACCATAGCAACAGATTATGATCAAGAAGGAGAAGTTATTGGCCTAAACACCCTAAGATACGCTTGCAAACAAAAATCCGCAAGAAGGATGAAATTCTCAACATTAACAAAAGATGAATTAATAGAAAGTTATGAAAATGCATCCAAACATTTAGACAAGCCTCAAGCAGAAGCTGGAGAAACAAGACATTTCTTAGATTTTTTTTATGGAGTCAATTTATCAAGAGCTTTAACATTGGCAGTGAAGAATGCAGGTTCATTTAAAATACTTTCAACAGGAAGGGTTCAAGGGCCAGCACTATTCATGTTAGCAAAAAGAGAAGATGAAATTTCAAAATTTGTCCCAACACCATTTTGGGAAATTGAATTACAAGGAAATATAAAAAAAGATAAAATATCTGCATGGCATAAAAAAGGAAAAATAATAGATAAAAAGCAAGCATCAGAAATAGTAAAAAAAACTAAAGGTAAAAAAGCACTTATCAGTTCAATCAAGAAAAAGAAATACAATCAAAAACCACCATGCCCATTTGATTTAACTACCTTACAAATTGAAGCTTACAGAACTATTAAAAGTTCTCCAAAACAAACTTTAGCATTAGCCCAACAACTCTACACTTCTGGTAGAATTTCTTATCCAAGAACTTCCTCTCAAAAACTACCGCCAGCCTTAGGATATCAAAAAATCTTAAAAAAATTGGCAAAACAATCTCAATTTACAAAATTAGCAAACGAATTATTAGAAAAACCAACATTAACACCAAACGAAGGTAAGAAAACAGATCCTGCTCATCCAGCGATCTATCCAACAGGTCTACCTTTCAAAGGAGAAGGAAAAGCAAAAGCACTTTATGATTTAATAACTCACAGATTCTTAGCAACATTCTCTGATCCATCAACAAGAGAAACAATAACTTTAGAAATAGATGTAAACAAAGAAATATTTTTAGCTTCTGGAACAAGAACAATTGAAAGAGGATGGCATAAATTTTATGGAAGATTTGCAATTTACAAAGAAGAAACCCTTCCCGAAGTAACTAAAGATCAAGAAGTCAAAGTAAAGAAAATAACTTCTCATGAAAAGGAAACTCAACCACCAAAACGTTATACTCCAGCTTCTGTAATTAAAGAATTAGAAAAAAGAAATTTAGGTACAAAAGCAACAAGAGCACAAATTATTGATTCACTATATCAAAGAGGTTATATCCAAGATACTGCATTAAAGGTAACAGACCTAGGATTAAAAACTATTAATACATTAAAAAAATATTGTCCAGACATTCTAGATGAAGATTTAACAAAACATTTCGAAACAGAATTGGAAAAAATAAGAGAAAAAAAGAGAAAAGGCGAAAAAGTTTTAGATGATTCCAAAAAAATACTCGTCAAAATCTTAAAACATTTTAAAGAAAATGAAATAAAAATCGGTAAAGCTTTAATCAAAGCAAATAGAGAAACTCAAGAAAAAGATTCTTTAATTGGTCCCTGTCCAAAATGTAAAGAAGGAACATTAAACATCAAAAGGGGAAAATTCGGTTTCTTTGTATCTTGCGACAAATATGAAACAGGATGTGCGACAACATTTTCAATTCCAGCAGGAACTTTTGCTAAATCTACAGGAAAATTATGCAAAGATTGCGACTTTCCAAAACTACAACTAATAAAAAAAGGAAAAAGACCCCAAGAAGCATGTATTAATCCAAAATGCAAGTCAAAAAAAGTTGATAAAAAATTATTAGAACAAAAAAGAAAATGTCCTAAATGTAATTCTGAATTAGTAATTAGGAATAGTATATATGGCCAATTTTTCGCATGTCCAGGTTATCCAAAATGCCGACATACAGAACCTATAGAAAAGTTTAAGAAGAAAAAAACTAAGAAAAAGTAAATGGCATTAAAGTTTATACCTAGAGCATTGGGGAAATTCTTAATTTCTATTTCAATAACAGTTTTCATAGCAACTTTCTTAGCTATATCTCTAGCAGACAATACAGATTCATTAAAAGAATCTCTAACATCTGAACTATCTTCAGAAGATCTCTTAGAAGATTTGATTGACACTTCAGAATTTTCAATAGCAGAAATAAAAGAACTTTGCAGCCAAAATCCAAACCAAGAAGGATGTGACGAAATAAATGATCCTTCTAAACTCGTAGAAGAACAAATTACAAGTGAACTAGATCCTATCCTAAATGAAATCCAAAGTCTAAAGCCAGCGATGGAAAATCTAAGAATCCTTTCGATAATTGTTTTCCTTTTAGGTATCGGATTATTATATCTAGGAACGTTGAATATCAGTTTAACTTTATACAAAGCATTCTCTACAACCTTAGTCTCAAGTATTTTCTATATTCTCTTCTACAAGTTTGCATCAACTTCAATACCTTCTCTTGCAAAACAAGCCACAGCAAGTCAACAAGACGTACCTCAAGAACTCCTAAATGTGGCTGTGAATGCAGTAACTGAGTGGATGCTAATACCTATAGGTGTAGTAATTAAAGTCAGTATTATCTTAATAGCAATTTCCCTACCGCTAACAATTCTGTTCTTTTTCTTAAAAAGGAAATATACAGATCAATCAAAAACAGATACTAAAATAAGTGCTGACAAAAAACCTAACAAAAAATAAATCCCATATTTTCTATATAGTTTCATCATTGTTTAAATAATCCCTTGTTCCCTATTTCAAATAATACCTCTTTATTTTCAGGTTTTATCAATATCAATCTCCTAGGATCTTTATCCAATTTTAACAAGCATTTGCTCCAATTTTCGAACATGCCTCCTCCAACTAAGTTAACAGTATTCGTATCTATGTTAGCGTAAACTTGGTTCGTTATCAGAATACTAACACCATTTAAACATAATTCACTTAAAACGTTAAATTGCTTATCAATTTCATTATTGGTTTCACGAACATCCTTCTTCAATTCTAATCTATAGTACATCCCAATCGTGTCCACAACAACTAATCCTAAATTTTTAAGTTTCAATAAATTTTTTAGATGCTTACCCTGTTCCTTTAAATTTTTTGGTTTTAACACAAATATATTATCTAAAACTTTCTTATCCTCTGCCATTTGTAAAATTCTTTCAACATT
The DNA here is from genome assembly GCA_002687825.1 of Nanobdellota archaeon. Lineage (GTDB taxonomy): Archaea > Nanobdellota > Nanobdellia > SCGC-AAA011-G17 > ARS1403 > ARS1403. The sequence continues at coordinate 13,054 of NZBI01000008.1, read as the reverse complement.
AAAACTATCTTCAGAGTCAATAAAAACTACTTTCTTATCTTTCTTTGATTGATAAATTGCAGCTTCTTTAGCAAGTGTTGTTTTACCTGTAGCTGGCAAACCGTAGATACAGCATATTTCTTTCCTCTCTCCCTTAAAAACCTCTTCTAAGAGCTTTAAATCAGTCTCTATCATTAAAAATCTAAGACAAGAACTTTTAAAAAGATTGTTGAAGGCGAGTAGATACATGCCAATTTTAATAAAAAAACAAGCAGAAACAGATCCAAAGTTAGGATGCAAACCAGAAGAAATGCCAATTGAAACTCTATTAAATTATGGGGTTGTAAACATAAACAAATCAGCAGGTCCAACTTCTCATCAAGTATCTGATTCTGTTCAAAAAATCTTAAAAATAAGCAAAGCAGGACATTCGGGAACTTTAGATCCTAATGTTACGGGTTGCTTAGTGATAGCTTTAGATAAAGCAACAAGAATAGTTGAAACATTATTAAAAGAAGGCAAGGAATATGTTTGTTTAATGCATCTACATTCAGAGATCTCTCAAAAAAATATAAAAAAAGCTTTCAAATCTTTCCTAGGAAAAATAGAACAACTTCCTCCAATAAGGTCTGCTGTAAAAAGACAATTGAGGACAAGAGAAATTTATGATTTAAAGATTTTAGAAATAGATCAACAAGATATCTTATTCAGAGTTAAATGTCAAGCAGGCACATATATTAGAAAACTTTGCCACGATGTAGCTAAAAAAATGGGAACTAATGGCCATATGGCACAACTAGTAAGAACGAAAGTTGGTCCATTCGATGATAGCAATTGGCATTCTTTGCACGATTTAAAAGATGCTTATGAATTTTATAAAGAGAAAAAACCCTCACAATTAAAAAAAATGATTTTGCCAATAGAAACTGTAATTAAATATCTTCCAAGGATTTGGGTTTTCGATAATTGTGTAGATACCTTATGCCATGGAGCAGATTTATCAACACCCGGAATTTCAAAATTGGATGATCATATTCAAGAAGAAGATTTGGTGGCTATTTTAACCTTGAAAAACGAATTGATATGTCTAGGAAATTCATTATCCACTTCAAAAAAAATATATAAAAACAAAACAGGAAAGGCAGTAAAAACAACAAAAGTTTTCATGGAAAGAAAAACATATTAATTTATACCTGCTTGTAATAATTCATTTTCTCTAGCTTTTACAACAGCATCACTAGCTTCTCTAAATGCAACTCTTGATTTGGGAATCGGAATAAAAACCTTATTAACTTTTTCCCAATCATTTCTAATTTCCAACTTAGAATTCCCAAAAAATTTAGGAACTTCAAAAACTACAACGCCTTTATGGACTCCTCCAGATAATAAATCAGTATTCCATTTTATCACACTATCCAAATAAAAAGGAGCTCTAAGGTCCTGAGAATATCTCTTCCCACTTTCACCAATTAATGTAATTCCCGGAGAAAAAGTATATCCTTCTACAATTCCTTTATTTTCTACAGTTAAGTATACAACATAAAACAGACCTTCAGTCTTAGCACTAACACTATTTTTTCCAATTTCTTTATAACTTTCTACGCTATCGATTCTATAATTGACGCCTTCAAGCAAAAGATTTTCCCCAATTCTATATTCTACATTTTCTTTCAAAATAGTCTCTTCTTGAATAATGTATTCAGAACTACAACCACTAATAAAAATTAAAACTAAAAATAAAGCAAATTTCATGTTCTAACAAACACTTCTAATATTTTTAAACTTTTACTTCCTCTTCTCTTTCATAAACCACTTCAAAAACTTCCAACCAACATTCTTTACTTTCTTTAACCTCAAAAAAATTGCTTAATAGTTTTACAATCTCTTCTCCTTCGAATTTCTTTACTATTTTATTATCAAAATTTATCCTAACAAAATCTGGTTTTTCATAACATTGAACTTCTTCTAATTTAGAAAATATCTTTACATCATCACTTAATCCATAATTATCATTCTTAACAAAATAGCCCCTTTCTGTTAAAGCTTTTATCACATCATAAACCTCAGAAAACTGCACTTTAGACTTATCAAATAGTTCAGCAGGAGAAAACTTCTCTATATCCACAGCAACTTTTAATATCTTAAGTTGACTTGGAGAAAGGCCACTTAATTTTGGTAAAGTTACCCCTCTTAAAGTTTCAGAATTAATTATTACTTGTTCATTGTTTAGATTAACCAAAATATTAAATTCCGTATTGTCTTTTTTCAACCTAGTAAATAAGCAAGGAACTAAATTTGTTTTAATTTCTTTTATTTTTCTCTGGCTCATTAATTTAATATCGTCCGAAGTATTTTTTTGCCTTATTGTCAAGAGCATTCCTTCATCACATTTTTTCATCTCATCCATGAAATCTTCTTTTTTATCTTTAACACTACCAAGGACATCAATAGCATCTCCTCCATGTTTACTCCTCCTAGACCTAACATTAACTAATAATGGTTGATTAACAACTCCAACAAGCATCGTAGTTCCAATTGGAATGTTTCTTATTTCTTTCTCAGTCTCAGCAGTAATACCCTCTACGCTCGCACTTATAGCCTTCAAATCATTAGGATTAGTAACCTTCAAAATCATTTGAGTTGTTATCTGACTTAAAACATTTTTATCAACTCTAGCTGGTCTCTGAGAAATTATGCATAATCCCAATCCAAATTTCCTACCTTCCGCAGCAATTTGTCTTATAACACTAGAACTTTTAACTTCCCCAAATCCTCTTTCCGGACAAAAATTATGTGCTTCCTCAATAACTAAAAAAAACGGAGGAATATTCCCCTTCTTTCTCCCTTCAAATAAATCTTTTAATAATTTAAAAACAACAATCTCAGAAACTTCTGGCTGGATTCCTTTCAAATTTATAATACTCGCTTTACCCGGTTGAACCAATTCTTGTAAGCTAGTTGGGTTGTCAGAAAATATTTCTAATTTTTTCAAATATTCAATTATATTCAAAACAGTGTATTTCAAATTACTTTCTTCAGCATCCAAACTACTCATTATTTCATCAAAATCAACATTAGATTTATTTTGTAAAGCTGCATACAATAATCCTAACTGAGCATTACTTAATTTAGCTGGCAATAAATGAATCAACATATTCGGAGTCAAACTTTTCGCACTTAATTTTATCGGCATACACTCACTATTAACAACAGTATCCGGACTATATTCTTGTAAATTATTTTCATAGCCTTTAGGCAACAACCCAATTCCTTCTAATTTTTCTTTCTCTTCATTATTAGGTTTTTTCATAGAACTATATTCTCCATGAGGATCTAAAATTAACAAAGGAATTTTCTCTTCAATTATTTCTTCTAACAAAACTCCAGCAGAATAACTTTTACCACTACCACTTTTAGCTAAAATACAAACATGCTTTGTCAAAACTTTGTTTAAATCTAAAGAAACTTTCAAATTCTTCCTGCCATCTAAATTCCCAATAAAAGCCCCTTCTCCCCTTTCTAAGCCTAAACTATTCTTAACAAATTCATCATCAGCATCCAAAACCTCATTTCCAGGTTCCAAAGGTACTAATAATGGCTCTAAACCTTCTCCTTCTTTGTTAAAACCCAAAATAATGCAACTAGCAACCATCTCATCAATGTTTTTCTCCATTTCAATAATTTGGGCCAAAACATTGCCATTTCTAAAAGGAATCTTCAAATATTGGAATTTTTTAGCATTTTCTTCAACTTTGAATTTAAAGTCTAAAGTGCTTGTTTTACCTATAATCTTGCCTATCACCATACAATACTAAAATTTCCACGTTCTTTATTAAACTTATTATCCCTATAAAAATTATATGAAATTCTATACTTTAGAATAGTTACAAATCTTTATATATGAACTAACATACATAATCTTCAACATGGCAAGCAAAGGAGGAAACACGATCTCAAAAGATCAAGTAGGAGCTTGGTCATTTATCTTGGGTCTAGCTTTGGCTATTATATTGGCGTTTGTAGCTGTCGATCTGGCTTGGCTTTTAATCTTATTGGGTATTATAGTAGGATTGTTAAACATTCAAGATAAAGAAACTACCCAGTTCCTGGTAGCTGCGATCTCTTTGATTGTAGTAGGATCCGCAGATGTAAATATATTAGGTATACCATTGATTTTAGCTAATATAGTAACATTTGTATCTCCAGCTGCGATTATTGTAGCAATAAAAGCAGTCTACTCAATAGGAAGAAAGTAAAACATCTTCTTATCTTTTCTTTTTTTTTAATTTAATTAAGAGAATTTATGAATTCTAGGCCTATAATTATCGTAGGACACGCTTGCAGATTTTAAAGTCTTTTTTAATTCTTTGCTAAAAGTTCCCTTTACCAAGGCGTGAATCTCTACTTCATAAAACGGCTTTGCTCCGTTTTTATCTTCTAATCTCACAAAAGGTTCTCCACTAGAGACTTTTCCCCAAAGTTCACTTAAAAATTGTTCAACTTCTTCCCTGGGATCTATGGGCCTTTCTATTCTAGAATCCTCTGCACTTCTAGTCAAATGCCCATGATACATCATAAAATAGTGCTCGGGATTCCTAAAAAATGGATCTACAACATATAGCCCCCCACTAGTTGTTCCACAGTCTTTCATAACTCTAAGAGCATCAGTTAACCAAACAACACTTTTCTTTTCTCCCTTTAAAGTTTGATCTTTGTAGCTTACTTCCATAGAATAAATATTTGAAAAAGACTTTAAAAAGATTTTCGCGTTTTAATCATCATATATAATCACTTATCTTATGATTAATTTCTTCATGTACTAACCAAATTACTAACAAAATAGCATCTAATCCTGTAAAGAAAGTTCCTCCAAATTTATCATGAGGTATTAAATCTAAACCAAAATTTACTAGACTAAATGGATAAAACGGCATTATAACTCCACTTAAAGTCCCATCTAAAATAAGGTGAAAAAGGCTACCAAAAGCAATAGCGAAAAAAACATACTTTAATTTTAATTTCTTAACTTCAATATTAGTAACTAAAAAAGCTAAAATTAAAAATATCAAAGGAAAAATTAAACTATGTGTAAAAGTTCTATGTATATCGTTCAAAGGGACAGACTTAAACAAATTAATAACCCAAAAAGCAACGACATCTATATCTGGTAATATTCCCGCCAATCCAGCAATAACTACATAATGCAAATTAAACTTCTTCTTAGCAAAATGATCTCTAAAAATATCAGCTAAAACTAATGGAATTAAAACATGAGTAACTGCTAATGGCATAGTATTAAAAATACAATTTTTTATATAAATCTTATGAAATATTTCGCAACAACATTTATTGGAGCAGAGGAAATAGTTGAAAAAGAACTAAAACTAAAAGCAATAAAACAAAAAGGATTTTTAATTTTTAACAAGAAACCAAAAGAAACTTTAAAATCTGTAGTCAGAGCCGGAATTTATTTAAAACATTTTAACTTTAAAGATTTAAAAGAGTACAAAAAACAAATATCAGACCTTGAATTCCCAATAAAAAAAGACTTTGCAGTTTATTGTGAAAGATATGGAAAACATAAATTTGCCTCAAAAGATATAGAAATAGAAACAGCAAATCAAATAGATGAAAAAGTTAATCTAGAATCTCCAGAAACACTAGTCTATGTTTTAATAAAAGAAGATAGTTGTTTAATAGGTATAGATCTATTCAAAAGAAGATTAGATAAAAGGAGCTATAGAATAAAACCACATCCAAATCAATTAAACTCCTCAATAGCCAACATAGCTTTAAAATTCTCAAATTTTACATCTAAAAAAACTTTATTAGACCCCTTTTGTGGATCAGGAATAATTCCAATAGAAGCAGCTTTGCTAAAGGGAGAGGTGTATGCATCAGATAACCAATATTATTGCATTGAATCAACGAGTATAAATTCTAAAATAGCAAAAGTAAAAATTAATGTTTCAAAAACAGAAATAAAAGAATTAAATAAAAAATCTTTTTTTGATTTCCTAGTTACAGATCCACCAATAGCCACAATCAGAGGGTTAAAAGGAATTCTTCCATTATATGATCTATTCTTCGAAAAATCTTTTGATTTACTAAAAAAGAAAGGAACTTTAACAATTATAACAACAAGACCACAACCTTTGCAAGAAGAAATTAAAAATTTCAAACTAAAAAAACAATTAATCCTAGATAAAAATAATTTAAAATATTATATATTAGTTTTTAAGAAACATTAATAACCTTTAATAATATTCAAATTTTATGTTCTCGAGAAAAGTATATGATGCACTAGCAGACGATCCAGGATTGTTAGCTAACAAATTACATAAAAGGTATGTTTACGAATCTTCCTTAGAAAACCAAATAAAAGTTGCAGAATTAATAAATTCCATAATAGAAAATTACTCTGATAATAAATTTCTAGAACTAGGATTTAACAAAGATACAAAGAAACTCATCCAGGAACTAATAGCATGTAAAGATGAACCAAACTGGGAAAAAATAATTTTAAAATTTCTTANAGGGATGAAAAGTTTGTTAGAAAGAGANATTTCTAGAGCGTATAAACTTAGAAAACCAAAAAACATCATTAATTTGATAAAAAAGGAATTAAAAAAACTCCATATTTATGAAAAAAAAGATGTTATAGAAATCGAAGAGCCTAATTTAAATAGGGTTCATGTAAATTACGTTAGTTTACAAAATTCGCCAGAATATAATGGAAAATTTAAAAGTTGGAGAGACACTCAATTCCAATTTACCCTATATTTTGACAAAGGATTATTCGTCTGGGATTACATCAATGTTAGAGACAACTTAAGGAATAAAGGAATTGGTACAAAGTTAATAGTTTTTTGTGAAAGATTCGCAAAAGATTTGGGATTCAAAAGATTTAGTGTTGAATGGCCAAATCGACTATATTGGGGAAAAAAACATAATTATGAAATTCCACAAAAATACAAAATAGGAAGTTCTAAAAAAATGCCTTATACTCATGAAGGGTATAAAGAAGTAAATTCATAATTTCACAAATTCAGCTTTTACTTGCTTTAAAGAAATTTGAGATAAGGTCTTAGCAAAATGATATAACTTAATTGATTTCTTAACCCATTCATAATACTCATCCACGTCCCTGGTTCTTAGTTTTAAAATTAATTCAAAATCTCCGCTACATATATCTACACTTTCCACATTAGGGTCTTTAGCTATTTTATCGGCCATCTCTTCAGGATCTCCATATTTATCAGATTTCAAATTGGCAAAGACATAAACACAATAACCATAACCAATCTTCTTATAATCAAAAACAGCACCATAAGCTTTAATCTTACCTTCCTTCTCTAATCTCTTAATGTTGTAATGTATAGTCGTACCAGGCTCATGTAATTTTTTAGCTATTCTGGCTATCTGAGGAGTACAATAACCAGTTTTAAACAGCTCAATAAGCTTAGGTTCTATATTTTTCATATTTTCGTATAATATTCAATTATTTATATATTTTTCGCTTAATTATTGAATAATCTACAATTAAATATATAAGGTCCCCAAAACCCAAATATTGTATGACATTAATAAGCAGATCAAAGGAATTAGCAACTTTAATGTCCTTGCCAGCAATGGACGGACATATAATTTTGCTAGCAGGAGCAGGTTTACTAAACCTACAAATAGCACCCGCTTTAGCTATGTCTTTCATTTCGGGACCCACAGCAATCTTAGTGGCAGCTACAATGGAAGGTTCTCTAAGAGAAAGAATATTAGCAAGCTTACTAGCCGGAGGAATAGCAACATTAGCTGTTTTAATGGCAGCAATTTTAGGAACAAGACTTGTAAATTTTCTTAATTTTGATTTGTTAAAATTATTTGGAGCAGCAACAGTTGTTCTGATTGGATTAATCTTATTTGGATTAAGAATTCCAAGTAGGATACCAATGTTTGTAATGATATTGGGTTTGATAACAAGCTTAATATGGAGGAATTAAAATGGAAACAATAACCATCGAAGGAGATTTAACAGCAGAAGAAAAAGCAGAAACTATGGCTGTAATGATGTTAAACTTCAGGGATGAAACAGAAAGACAACAAAGAAGTGAGATGGAAGAAGCCTTATCCTTAACAGAGTCTATTTTAACCCGAGTGCAAGATTTGCCTAGCAGCGGATTTAGTAATTGGGGTAGAGAAAGATGGATGAATCATAAAGCTGATTTAGAGCAAAGATATCAAAAAGCAGTCTCAACTTTAGAAAGTCAGGGACCTATGTCCGAAAGGACTATTGATGATATAAGAAGTGCATTCCACATGGCTGACGACCTACATAGAAGCTACTTAAGGACAGGAGAATATTAAAATGACATCAAATTTTAATGTAACGTTATTAACTCCTTATCTATCAGAGGATCTAGGAGAACATCTCACTAGGGAAGAAGTACTTGAACACATAATATTGTATGGTCACGATCCGTCCAATTTCAGTGAAGAAAGAGTACTAAGAACACCAGAAAGATTGGTATCCCTAAGTTCCCCAAGCTATGTTGGAAGCACAGGAACACTACCAAGAATGGTCTTAAGTGAATCTGATCTAGTGATATCCGGAAATACTGAAAGCGCAGAGGAAACAGTTAGAGACTTAAAAGATTCAGGGTTGATAATAGCAAGGTTCAGCATCTTCTATGGAGAACCCTCAGGATATACTGATAACTCCCCGGAAGCATCAGGATATTCACTAGACATTCCAAAAGATGTTTCAACAGTGAGAGCTATGTTAACAGATGATAATTTGCTGAACGCACTCACATCAGAAAATGAATCTCGGATAAGGATGGCCTTAAACGATCTAAACACAAATTTAGATCAACCTGTCTTGGCTACACCATTTCTATCTGAAGCTCTTATTAATGGAGAAACAGTGGACCTATAATGAATCTAATCACTCTTTTAATCGGAGCAGGAATTTTCGTAACTTTCGGAGATCTTGTTTTAGCACAATGGGCAAGAGAAAATCACTTGCCTTTTTTATTTTTAGGATTATTCTTAAATTTAATAGGAATCGTTTTTTACGCCAACACTTTAAAGTTAGAAAGTATTGGTATAGCAACAGCGATATTTTTAGGAATAAATATTTTAGCAGTAAGTTTAGGAAGTTATTTTGTCTTTAATGAAACAATTTCCCTAAAAAACACCTTAGGAATGGGATTAATAGTGTTGTCTATATTAATGATAGAACTTTAAGAAACATTAATAAATCTATTTTTCATTATTTTAAACATGAACAAAAAAGAACAATTTCACTGGGCAGACCAAGTAGCAGATAAAGTTATTCAAGAAAAAGGAGATAAAGACAGCTACACAGTAGCCGCAGGCATTACACCTTCAGGAACAATCCATATAGGAAACTTCAGAGAAATTATAACAACAGATTTAGTAGCCAAAGCTTTAGAAAAAAAAGGAAAAAAAGTCAGATTTATCTATTCCTGGGATGATTATGATAGATTTAGAAAAGTCCCAAAAAATGTAGATCAAGATTTTGAAAAATATATAGGAATGTCAATCTCAGAAGTTCCAGATCCTTGGAAATGTCATAAATCCTATGCAGAACATTTTGAAAAAGAAATGGAAGAATCTTTACCAAATGTAAATATTAAACCAGAATTCATTAGACAAAGTGAAATGTACAAAGCTTGTAAATATGCAGAAGGAATTAAGGAAGCTTTAAACAACAAAGATAAAATAATTGAAATCCTAAACAAATATAGGAAGGAACATTTACTAGACGACTGGTATCCCGTTAATATTTATTGTTCTGAATGTAAAAAAGATTTTACTAAAGTCAGAAGCTACGATGGAGAATATGGAATAGATTACGAATGCAAATGTGGTCACAAAGAAACTTTAGATTTCAGAAAACAAGGCAATATTAATCTAAAATGGAGAAGTGATTGGCCTATGCGTTGGAATTATGAAAAAATAGATTTTGAACCAGGAGGAAAAGATCATTCTGCAGCAGGAGGTAGTTATCAAACTGGAAAGGAGATCATAGAAACAATATGGAATAAAGATGCGCCAAGTTATGCAATTTACGAGTGGATTGGATTAAAAGGAGGAGGCCAATTCGCGTCTTCAAAAGGAGTTGTAGTCACATTAAAAGAAGTTTTAGAAGTCTACGAACCAGAAATTGTTAGGTTCTTATTCGCAGGGACAAGACCAAACACAGAATTTGCGATTTCTTTCGATGCAGATGTTTTAAAGATTTACTCAGACTACGATAAACTAGAAAAAATCTATTTCGGAAAAGAACCTTGTTCGGATGAAAAATTATCAAAACAAAAGAGAATTTATGAGTTATCATCAATCAAGATACCTAAAGAAATACCTTTCCACCCTAGTTTCAGGCATTTAACTATGCTAGTTCAAATTTTCCAAGGAGATATAGAAAAGGTCTTAGAATACTATGAAAAAGATAAAAAAACAGAATTAAGAGCAAATCTAGCTTGGAATTGGATCCAAAAACACGCTCCAGAAGAATTTAAATTCACTTTACAAGAAAAGTCTCAAGTAGAGTTAGATGAAAAAGAAAAATCTTCATTAAGATTATTAATAGGAAAATTAAAACAAAAAGACTATGACGAAGAAACTTTATTCGAAGAATTTTATTCGATCTGCCAAGAATCTAACATAAACAACACAGATTTTTTTAAAGCAGCTTACTTAGTTTTAATTAACAAAGAAAGAGGACCAAGGCTAGCATCTTTCATATTGGCAGTTGGAAAGGAAAAAATAATTGAAATATTGGAAACAATAAAATGACACCAGAACCAAACCAAGCATTAATATTGATAATTTCTTTAACAGGCATAGGAGTAGTCTGGTTTGTTTTATTCGGACAAAGAAAACATAACGAGTTAATGAAAGAATGAAAAGATTTTATGTGACAATAAAAGGAGAAGTTCAAGGAGTTTTCTTTAGAAAGTTCATAAAAAATAACGCAATTAAGCTAAATTTAACAGGTTGGGTAAAAAACAATAAAAGCGGTGTTGAAGCGGTTTTTGAAGGCAAAGCAATGGATTTACACAAGATGATCTTACTATGTAGAAAAGGTCCTCCGAATGCAAATGTTAAAAATCTCAATTTCAAAGAAGAAACTGTAAAGAATGAAACAAAATTTGTAATTTTAAAATAAAATTTAACTATTGTGAACTAACAGATAAGTTTATAAGATTTTTTATAGTAAAATAAGTATATATGCTTAGAAATTTATTTAAAAGAAATGGCGAAAAAAATTCTAGTCTCTTAGAAATTTGTGCAAATGAACATGATAAAGCATTTAATTTTAATTTAGAAACCAATGAAGTATATTTTGTTGGAGAAAATTCTGTGATTGGAGACATAACTGGCATGGTTGATTCTGGAAAGAACAAACATTCAGAAATCGCTGCCGAAGAACTTCCTCAAGATAAAGAATTGATAGATTTATTTGGAAGGCCCCTAAGAATGGGGATTGTTAAGCCAAACAACATATATAAAATCCTATACGAAAAAGATTTGAAAACAAGAGCAGTTTTTGACAGATTAATCAATCGTAATGTAGCAAATGTTATAGAAGCAATGGTGCACATGAAGCCAAAAGAAGGTGTTGATTACACTCCTGTAGAATTAGATTTGCTTCTAGTTAATCGCGGACCTTACGATAATATTAGATGGACTAGGGCCCTTTATGATCATGGACTATTAACCCTTGAAGAAATGGAAGGGAATAGTCGAATTGCCAATGAGGTTTTAAAATATATAAATTTTGTCGCCAATTTCAATGTGCCTGTAAATGTGGCAGTGGATAGGGATGATGAAAAACCAGGAAAAGTCATGGGAGACAAAGAGTTCTTAGAAATCCTTCATGGACATTATAATACCCTTTCCGAAGAAATCGCATCTTATGGTCATCCCCTTGGGTTTGGAGATGTAGATTGTATATATATAGATGGTACGGATACAGTAGAAAGGAATTCTAAGAAATTTGTTGGAGCCTTAAGAAGTAAAATCATTTCTTCTGTAAAAGGCGGAAAATACAGAAATGAACCCCCAGATGGTGAAGAAAACCGCCCTTACGAAGACCAGTTACAACAAGCATAATTTTATATTCTAATTCTTTTTATTTTTATTAATGTCAAAAGTTAAAGGTTCTAGAACAGAACGAGAATTAATGAATTTATTCTTCCAAACAGGAGAATTTCTAAGCTTAAGGGCCGCAGGTTCAGGATCAACACCCTTACCCTGCACAGATTTAGTAGTGGGAGGAAGAGGAAGGGTTCTAGCAATAGAATGTAAATCCGGAAAAGGAACTAGGTACATAAAAAAAGAGCAAATAGAAGAACTATTAGAGTTCTCAAAATTTTTTGGAGCAGAACCTTGGTTAGGAACAAGATTCGATAATAACGAATGGTTGTTCTTAGAAATTCCAGACTTAAAAAAATCTAAAACAGGAAATAATTTTGTAATAAATCTAAAAATGGCAAAAGAAAAAGGAATTAATTTTGATGAGTTAATTGGAAAATACAAACAAGTTAAATTCTAACCCCTTTCTCCCAGAATCTTACAAATTTTCTTTCTCATCTTCAACACTTTTATCTATAGGGTCATCTAGAGCTTTTTTTAACACTTCAGCCTTGTCGACCCTCTCCCAAGTAAAATCAGATTCTTCCCTACCAAAATGACCATAGCTAGCTGTTTTTCTGTAAATAGGTCTTTTCAAATTCAAACTTTCAATTATTCCTCTAGGAGTTAATTCAAAATTATCATAAACTAATTGAGAAATCTTCTCTTCAGGAATTTTATTAGTATCAAAACAGTCAACATTAATCGAAGTGGGCTCAGATACACCTATAGCATAACTTAGTTGCACTTCACATTTAGAAGCTAACCCAGCAGCAACAATATTTTTAGCAACATATCTCGCAGCATAAGCAGCACTTCTATCCACTTTACTAGGGTCTTTCCCACTAAATGCGCCACCACCATGTCTTCCAATTCCACCATACGTATCTACAATAATTTTTCTTCCTGTAACTCC
>NZBI01000007.1 GCA_002687825.1 Nanobdellota archaeon | reverse complement strand
ATAAATTATTAAATGCCCCTGTTACTGTGTCGTTGTCTGCTATCCAGATTGAAGATATAGAAGTATCATCAGTTGCAGTTATATTAATTTGTATTACATCGTTTTCATCTGGTGTTGTATTTGAGATTGCTGTAGAAGATATTGTGGGTGCAGTGGTATTTGCCGAAACATTTATACTGAAAAGTATGGCAAACAATATTACAGTAAGAAGAATTATTAACCTTTTCATAATCACCCCTTTAGTTTTTTTTGACATATTCTCTTACCTTACCTTTCTCTTTAAAATAAACATAACCTAGTTTCATTTTTATTATTTAACCCATCCCAAGCCATCTTAAAAAGCCAAAAATCCCCTTAATATTTTTAGTTAGTTTGATTGATTAATTTTAATTTAACTTTTTTATCTTTTTGAATTTTTGGTGTATCTGATTTACAAGATTCTATTATTTTATTTTTAGTTAATTCCATAGTGCAATAACTTTCTCCACTTTGAACTAATCCATCACAATTCCCATCATCACCACATCTATCACATTCATAAAATAACTTTGAAGCATTAAACTCTCCATATTCACAATTATAATTATCTCCACTCCAATTAGCCTCATATTTTTTATTAACTAAAACTCCCTGCCATTCAGCACATACTTTAACAATTTCACTTCCATTAATTTCCCATTCATTCCAATATATTATCTGCTTTTTGGTATTTAACCAATCATATCTATGTGAATAAACATCAGTAGTTTTATCCCAATAAAGTGTTTGAGTTTTATTAACCACACTATCAAAGTTATGAGTCCAATTAAAATTATATTCCCAATGAGGTATTGTTCCATTTGAAGCATTTACAACCCAATGTCTATCCCAACATCTTCCTATATTTGGATTCTCTGTATAATTAAACCAGTTAGTATAACAAGTTTTACTATTATTTGTAATCTCTTTACAATAAGCAGTTGATTTATCATAAGTAAAACTATTGTTCAAACAAGTATAGTCATAAGTAACATTTCCATAAGTGCTTTCATTTACAACCGTCCATTGACATATCTGTTCTACTTCGATATTAGGATAGAAATAAGGATCAAAGTCATCTTTAGTAACAGTTCCACCAAATTTAATTACATCTATTGAATTATGTTTGAACACTACTATTTTAAATTCTTGCTTCTTGTTCTTGTAGAACTTATTAATGTAATTATATTTTTTAGTTAAAGGTGTCTTCCAATCAAATTCTCTCCAACCTATTCCACATGGATATTCTTCTCTGTTTGCTCGTTTAGCTGAAGTCATTCTTCCATCTCTTTTACAATGGAATGCTTCCTTTACATCTGGAAGAAATACTATATCAACCGAATCTTTATTTTGAATATAATAAGTTCCTACTGTTGTTAGAGTTATGTTATAACCCCATTCACAGGGATCTAAATAAGTTCCAGCACAATATTTATCTCCTTCCATCTCAACAGCAAAATGAGATGAAGCTACAAACCAACCTATTAAAAGAAGTAAAGTTGCTGTTCCACCATACCCAATATATTTAGTGTAAGCCATTTCATTATCACATATCTTTTCCTCTAACTAATTGAATTTGAATTGCTATATTTCTCTCTGGTTGTGGTGAAGCAGTTACATTTTCACCAAATAATCCTGCAGTTTCTGTAAAGGTCATTTTAGATATGAAAACACCTGTATTAACTGAAGGATCAGTATTTGATGCCCATTTAGTTTGATAATCTCCAAGTCCCCATACTATTGTAAGAGCATCTCCATTTTTACCCAAATTAAGTAAATTAGTTTTTTTAGTAAAAGCAGATTCTCCAGACTCATCTTCAAGAAAACCTGCAACTGAAACAGCTTCTTTAATTCTTTTCAAATCTACAGCTCTAGCAAATGGAGTTTGTTCATCTCTACCACCTGTAGAAACAGGAATTGGAATAGCAGTAATTGCATTATCATAATTCTGATCTATTTTAGTTGGAGTTATTCTAATAGTTGTTCCACCTGTTATTGTTGTAGTTGTTACGCTTGTTGAATTTGTTATATATACACTTCCTGAATCTATATCAACCATTTTACCTCCTTGATAATGTTCCTAAATCTCTTACTACTACATCTGAAATTTGTCTTACTAAATTATTTATATCCATTCCCGGTGCTGCATTAATTGTAATGTTTGGAGCTGAATTAAAAGTATCTCCTGCCTGACCTACAGTTTCTCCAGCATGTAGTTTGTAAAGTCCTGTATGTGGAATAAATCCACCAGTTTGTTTTGAACCTTCTATAGAACCACCACCGCCATCACCCATTCCCAAAGCATTCTTTACCCAACCAGCTACTTTTGATGCAGCAGCTTTTATACCTTCTACAATTTTTAATATTAAATTCTTACCAAATTCGTATGCTGGAACTAAAAGTTCTTCCCAAACAAATCCAAATGCTTCTTTTAAAAGTGTAAGGATTGCTCTTGGTGCATTGATTATTGCTGTAAATAAAAGTTCTCCAAGTCCTACTACAATTCCTACAAGTGCTGTTATTGCACCACTAAATATCTTTTTAACTCCTTCCCAAAGTTTATCAAATCCTCCTCTTATTTTCTCTCCATCTGCTGTAAAGAAGCCTACGATTATATCTATGACACCTGAAAATACATCTTTAATTCCATCAAAGATTTTTTTAATACCTTCCCAAACAACCATAGTCCATTCTCTAATACGACCAAAATTATTCTGCCAAGCTAACCAAAGTAAAGCTACAATTCCTATTACTGCAGCTATTATTGCCATTAATGGCCAGAAACCAATAGTTGCTATAGCAGATATAACTGGAGCTAAAAAACCAAATGCCATAGCCATACCATTAATTCCTAGTCCAAGCATACCAAATAAGAATATCGCTTGTCCAAGTATAGCCATAATTAAAACAAATCCACCTATTGCAGTCTGGACTGCAGGATCAAGACCAAATAACCAATCCATAAGTGGAATTAAAACATTTTCAAGTAAAAATAATGCTACTGGAAGAAATAATATAGCTAATACCTGTCCCCATAAATCAAATATACCTACCATTTTCATAGCTGGTTGAAGAAGCCCACTAAAGAATTTATTTATAGCCATACCAAAGAACATGACAGATAGAAGTTCCATCTTGAATTTTCTCATACCCTGAGTAGTGTTCTCTACCCCTCTACCCTGAGCTCTCATACTTGTTGCAAAATCAGAAGAAAATTTAGCTAGATTTTTTTGTTTCTGTAATATTCCATCAGCAGCTTGTTCTGCTGTTTGTGATGGAACAACTACATCTCTTATTAAAGAATCTTTTATATTTTTGCCTAATGCAGCCATCTCCTGACCTTGAACAGCAAATCCTCTACCCATAGCAGTAGAAATATTAGCCATATTTTTTTGATTTTCTATAACTTCTTGGGCAGCTTGATTAGCTGTCTTTGATGGTTTTACAAATCCATCCATCATAGAAGATTTAAGTTCATTCCCCATTGTTTTTAATCCCTGTTGTAATGGAGATTTAGGACCAAGAAATCTTTCAAACCCCTGCATATTCTGTTTGAATTTTTCACCAGCAACAAACTGTTCAAAACTTTTCTTTAGAACATTTAATTGGGAAACTACTTGTGATATTCCAATTAACTGGAATTGAATTACCACATCCTCCATCGTAGCCATTATCTTCTCCTCCCTCTCTTCTTCATATCTTTATTCTGTTTTTTATGATCTTTATCTAATTCATCTATTAAAATTTGAAGTGTTGTTATTGGAATTGGTTTCTGAATTATTTTAACTATTTTATTTCCTTCATAAACTACTTCATACTCCCTTCCAAGTATATCTGGAAGGCATCCAAGTTCCTTAATAAGATGGTAAATAGTTGTTACTTCATTACTGTCATTATTCTTATTTTGGATTTGGTCCTTTAGATTGTTTAGCCTTGATGGCATCTTTTAGTTTATTTATTCTTTCATCTCCTTCTTTAGTAAATTTATGTAATTTCATAATAGCTTCCATAAGTTGTTGCATATGTTCTAAACTAATATTGTTAATTTCTTCATCTGTTGTATCAGGAACAGAATTTTTTAAAACTTTAGAAATTAACCTTCTTGATTGTTTCATTTGTTCTTCCATAGGTGCTTTATCATCTATAGAAAGAACTTCTATTTCATCTATTCTTAGTGGCTTGAGTTCTAAATCTATCCCACCAATTTTAAATATCTGTCCTTTTCCTTGCAACTGACTTAATTTACTCATTTTCATTCCTCCTGTTCAATGCTCTTGTCCATCGAGCGTTTTCCTTTTCTTTTTCTGTTCTGGTTTTGTTTCAACCATTCCCTTTAACTTGCTAACTTCATCTGTTAAAGCATCAATTTTAGCACTTAGGATTTCATTTGGATCTGAAAGTAATCCTTTTCTAAAATCCATTAACCATTTTAAACACATTCCATAATCCTTTTCAAACTCTACATTACTTAACTCTATGAATTCTGTCTTTGTTTTTTCTGGAACTCTACCTATGTAAATGCTTGTCCTATTTACTTTCTTCTTTATGTTATCTACTTTCTCTTGAAATTCTCCCATTAAGTATAAGTCAATGCACCAATCGGACTGGTATCTGTGTCATCTGTAGATTGCCATGCCCAACTCTTTGTGCTTCCTGCTTTATTCATATCAGGAAACTTTAAAGTTACAGTAGTCTTAACTATACCATCTGTAAATGCAGTCTTATGACTTATTATTCTACATTCTTTTGCATAGAATCTAAGTGCTGTTTGGTCTGTTGCAGTTGTTGTTGCCATAGCAGATGTCTGTGCAGTATCATTCGTCCACATAATTGCTATGATAAATCTATCTCTTTCTCTATTTATTGAAGCTGCCCAAGCTATATCTGAAGAAAGTGGTTGTGATGAATCTTGAGTTCCACCAACAAAGTCCTGCGCTAATCCACCATTATTGGCTGCAGAATCTATATTGATTGGATACATCTCAAGTGTAACTTCTCCATCTTCCTGCGCAGATCTTTTCCATATTCTTCCACCTGAAACAGTTGCTACCCCTTCTCCGGGATAGTCTGGTTCTGATATATCTATAGTTTCTGTAATTGCTGCATATTGATATGCTGTGCCGCCTTTAACTTGGATAGTAACTAATGCTACTTCCTCCCAACTTGCTGGAAATGTTCCTGCCATTTTTTATCACCTAAGTCCAGCTATCTTCATCATCGTATTGTGCGTTGGTGAAGAGAGCTACTAATGCTGTTTGTGCGCCTGAATCCCATCTAAACATCATTGTATCCCCTGCCTTATTCATAGCTGGAAATTTAAATGTTACAGTAGTCTTAACTATTCCATCAGTATATGCAGTCTTGTGGCTTATCATTCTACAGCTAATTGCTGAAAATCTAAGAGAATCAGTTGAACCTGCTGTAGTTCCCATAGCATCTGTTGGAGGAGTTGTGTCATTTGTCCATAGAATTGAAACAGCAAATCTGCTTCTTTGCCTATTAATACTTACAGGCCAAGATGTATCTGTTGATATTGGCTCTGCTGTATCATAAGCTGTATCTCCACTTATTCCAACAAATTGCTGGAACAAACCAAGATTATGCTCTGCATCTCCAGCACTTGCTTGAATTGGATATAACTCTAAAGTTATCTCACCATCTTCTTGAGGACTTTGTTTCCAAACTCTACCTCCTGCAAGTGTAGGAACACCTTCACCCGGATAGTCTGGTTCGCTTATGTCTATTGTTTCGGTTATCGCAGCAAAATTAGATTTTGCTTGAATAGCTGTTGAAGCTCCAAATCTAGCTATAGTAACCAATGCTGTCTCTTCCCACGCATCTGGAAATGCCATTATTCATCACCTTTACTTTTTTTACTTGTGCCTTTTCCAACCTCTTCCAGTCCTTCTTCTCCAAGACGAACTTCTCTGTCAGATTCCATTTCTTTTCCCGGTTTCAACTCAAAAAGTTTTTTATTTCCTTTTGAATCGTGAGCTCTAAATTTTAGAACTCTTTTTGATGTGTTTTTGTATTTCATAATTTCACCTTCCTTTCCTTACTAAAGCTTTTTTTATTTCTTTTCTTGGATGTATTTTAATAAATTTACTAGCATTTCTATTTGCATCTTGAATCCAAGGATGTGGATAAACTGTAATTTTTTTCTTTGTAAAAGGTCCTGTTTCTATTCCTAACTTTGTTTTTGCCCATCTACCTATATTCTTACTTCTAAATAATGTAACTCTATGAGCGTCCATTTGATCTAAAGCAATTAAACTAGATGGAACTAAAATACCATAACCATTTCCTATTTTTGTTGGATTAGTAATTTGTCTTTCAAGAGCACTAAAACTTCTTCCAGTCCAAGATTCTATCCCTCTTTGATTTTTTTGATTTAAAGATTTTGCGCGTGGCATTTGTTCTAGATATTTCATAGCATAAACTCCAGCAAGAGCTTTTACTCCTATATCAGCAGCTTCCGGAATAGTTCTTTGAAAACCATCTAACATAGTTATAACTTTACTTGCATCTATAGAAGCTGTTAATATTGCTCCTGATCTTGGAATTGGTCCTTGTTTATTTACCATTTTAAGTTGTAAGTAATAAAGTATTTTCAAATCTTATATCAAATTCTGAAATAAATACAGTTCTTCCATTATAATCATCTTCAGTTGTATCTATATCATATTCTAAATGTGCCATTCCTTGCATAATTAATGCTTTTCTATTTGTTGCATTATTTAGAGTTTTTTGAATATTATCTGTAATTTGATTGCATTGTTCAGCTCCATTTGGATTGCCTATACCATCTGATGCTGAGTCTTGAGAATAAACAGCAATAGTCATATCATAACTCATAAAGGATTTAGTTACAGAAAGTGTATTCTTTGACTTAGAAGGCTTAATTCTATGCACAACAACAAAAGGAAAGCCTACATTTCCTCTACCTATATTTGGAAGTCTTACATAAACAAACTTTCTAACTCCTGTGCTATCTGCTGGATCAGGAACATTAGAACGATTATTAATAAGATTATAAATATTAGCAAAAGCTTGGTTTTGAATTGCACTTGCAGTTACCCTACTTGAATCCAATATTGCCATTTTGTCCTTAGACTATAAAAAGTGTGCCTTAGCACTTCTCTACTTTGATAATAGTAATATATAAATAGTCGCCTTAAGCCACAGAAAAAACTTTAACAACTTGGAGGGTATGAGGGTGGAATTAAGGCGATTATGATACTAGCATTGTATGATTCTTATACTTCTTGATAACTCTATTTCTGAAGTTCATAAATTCAGTTATATCTCCAATTACTACATCATCGAGCTTTTTTATTCTTCCTTTGAGGAAAGCTGCTCCTAACATTCTTCTTGCTGTTTCAATTATAGCAAGTTGTTTGATGTCATTTGGAACTGAACTTCTTCCAAAAGTATATGTAATTCTTACTTGTGCTGCACCAATTTCAGGTAATTCTCCTGAATTTATTATTTTAATCCTACCTGTTGCCTTATGAACTGAGATATTATAAGCTGCTTCGGTTAGAGTTTCCCAGTCTGGTTCTTGTCCTTCTCCATTATTATTCTTTTCAAAAGTAGTTAGAGTTTGAATTGGTATGAATTTAGTCCAAAAAAGAGATTGTGCTGAGTATCTTTGATCGTGATATTCTGGAGAGGCTCCTCCTTCCATATCACTTGGAGCATAGTAATTCCCTGTATTGCTATCAAATTTAGTAAGAGTATCTGAATCTATTCCTGCTTCTACGCCCTGACCTATTCTAATAAGTTGTGTCATATCTATTCCATTTTCTGAATCTGTGTTTTTATCTACCATATTAAGATAATCTAAGAACTCTTGTCCTGTAAAGTATCTAAGTGAAGGCAAACTTGGTGCAGATGCTAAAGCAAGAGTTCCAGCACTCATACCATTTCCACCTATGAAAGTGCCTACAGAAACTCCTGCAGAGTCTCTTATAGATACCTCTGAGCCCTGCGCAGGTATGGTAAATGAGAACTTTTGTTCATAACTGGTATAAATACAGGCTACAGAAATAACATCGCCTACATTCCAACCATCTGAGAAATCTACTGTGCTGCCAAGATTAAAGATAAGTTTTCCATCAGAAGCAGTTGTCTTTGTTGTTGATTGATTTGTGTTTCCATTAGTGCAGGTAGCATTCAGATTAGCAGTAGCTGTTCCTTCTAATGTAATTGTTAGTCCTATTAATAAAGGCGTGGATGCCATTCTTCTTCATTTTGCTTATTTCTTATATTTACCAGCAAGATAATTAGTTACAACTGACTTAGCCATCTTCTCTGCTCTAGCTCTATAAGCCTTTGCTTTCTCTTTATCTCCTGCTTTTTCTGCTTTATCAGCTTCCTTAAGATAGTATTTAATCAATCCAGCAAATCCTTTACCCCAAGCAAACAAACCTATTATTGCTGCAATTAAGGTTATTAAGATAGTTGCTAAAGTGTTATCATCTTCATCTACTGGAGGTTCAACCGGAGGAACAACTGGAGGTTCTACAGGAGGAATTACAGGTGGCTCTACAGGTGGTATTACTGGTGGTTCAACCGGAGGAACTATAATTGGTGGTTCTGGTGGAACAACTACATCGTCATCTTCAGGTGGAATTATTACATCAGTTCCTATTGTAAGAGTTACTTCTGGTCTTTCTTCTGGAACTTCTACTTTAAATCCCTTTTCATCATCTACAGCATTCTCAGGATCTTTAAAGATTAATCCTACATAATCCATAAAGTTTGTGTCCTTTCCTGCATAAGATACACCATCATAAAGTATATCACTCATATCTAATTTAATTGTAAGCAATCCAATCTTAACACCCATCTCAAGATATATGTCAGAATCTCCTATTCTAACTTTCTCATTTGAAATCAATTCTTCATCTTCATCATAGATACCGACTGAATTTACATTAACTTCATCGTATTCATCACTTCCTAAAACGAAAGCATCATCAGGTCCTCTAACATTTAGATAACCATCATCTACTTTGAAAGTTAAATCAATCATATCTACTTCACTAACTTGTTTAAATCCAAATACAAGATAATCATTTGGAAGTCCAATTCCTTCACCTACTCCTATAGGTTTGTATTCTTCATCATCATCTATTGAGGAATAATCTTCTATGTTTGTTACTCCTATTGAATTTGGTATATCAATTACCCATTTGTAAGTTTCATCATTCTCTATGAATAATTCAAAGTCATCTCCATCTTTGATCTCTTTATCTCCTTCAGTTCCTATGATTAATTCCACAAAACTATCTTCATAAGATTTGTAGAGGATTTCATTAACTAAAACATTTAATCCACCTACATCTCTTGAATCTCCATCTGTTATTATTTGTGTTATTCCATCTACCTTAACAGATACAGAGTTCTCTCCTATTGCTTCAACTAGAACTCCACCTTCAGTTTCACCTTCTTTAATGAAATAAGCTTCTCCACTTCTCAAAACAATAGTATCATCTGCTGCTTCTATTATTGTAATTTCTTTACCAAGTAGAGTTATTTCTAAAGGTTCTTCTGCGTGAATATCTGCAAAAGGAAGTGCATCTTCAAATACATATTTATAGACTATTGCTCCTGCTGCTATATTAATATAAGGATCAAGTCCATAATCTTCATCATCTAAGCTTGTTAATGCTGTTCCTGAAAAAGTTACTTCTTCATGAATGTCATAACCTTCTCCATCATATTTAATCTCTTTATCTAACAAAGTATCAACTTTATTATCACTTAGTTCTATATCTATT
Source organism: Nanobdellota archaeon (assembly GCA_002687825.1). Taxonomy (GTDB): domain Archaea; phylum Nanobdellota; class Nanobdellia; order SCGC-AAA011-G17; family ARS1403; genus ARS1403. Next base: position 21,895 of record NZBI01000007.1, on the reverse strand, counting down.
GTTTGTCCTAAGTTTGCATCTACTGAGGCTGTTGATCCATCGGCTGAGGAAACTACTTTTGTTTCATTTGCATCATCTTCTTCCTCTGGACAATTTGCTATATTTGAAACTGTAGTTCCATCACTACATTGATATAATGTTTGTCCAGATGTTACTGCTATTGTGATTTCATAAGGAGTATCTGCTGGAACATTAAAAGTAATCTTTCCATCTTCACCCCATCCTCTTGCTTGAACTGTAATTAAATCTCCTGCATAAACTTCAGATTTCTCTATAGCACCCTGTGTTAAATCTGCTAAGTCAAAAGCAAATCCATTAGTTTCTGTAACTAATTGAATTAAAGTATCTCCTGATATTGTTTCTCCTGTTCTTCCATTTGTTACTTCTATTATTGTTCCAGAAATTCCCTGTCCATTAACTGTAAAGTAGCCTCTTATAGGCTTAGGCATTGGTGGAGCAGCTGTAACAATAGACATTATTAACATTAATCCGACCAAAAGTGTTAGTAGTTTTTTCATTTTGAGCAACCTCATATTGTCCAATTTCTTGAAATTGATGATGCATTCCAGGTTACATTAAAGTTAGATGCAACCCATACTGCTTCCATGCAAGTATCTGTATTAACTCTATTTGGGCATGGTTCTAATAGAGTTGAATTACTCCAAGTAAAGTTATAGATATGACTTACATAATCTTGTAATGAATTATTCCATCCAGCAAATAGTGTTATATTAAATGTAAGATCATCAGTAGTTGTTGAAGGATGATAATATATAGCATCTAATATACTTGCATTCATAAAGCTCTGTGTCAAGTTTCCAAAAGTGAAATCAGTTGGAACACTAACAAAGTTATTTACAGATGATACATTGTAATCATATACTCCATAATCAGTTATATTTCTATACCAAGTTGAGTTTGTATTTTCATACAAATGAACTATCTGATAAGCTGTTTTCTTTCCTACAATTACTTCATCATTTGTTCCTAAACCTGCAGTCATATAAACCCAGTTCTGATTTGTTGCATTCCAGAAATAAACTAAATCTGCTCCACTTTGGTTTTGTATATCAGATAGATTAATGAAACTATCATAAACTGCATATTGATTCCAACCTGTGCATACTCTTGCAGGTGTTAGATAAGTTGTTTGTCCATGAGTTTGATTATTATTTCCTGCTGAATCTTCTGTAGTTATATTGAAATAATAAGTAACTTCTCCATTGTAATCAAAGTCTAATACTAAACTATGTGATGTAGTTAAAGTTGCACTTGATACAACTGTTCCATCTGATACATCTGTATCAGTATCATAAGTTAGTGTAGCATTTGTAATCTCACTTGAAGTGAATGTTATAGCTCTTTGATCGCATTTATCTGCTACTGAAACATTTGTAACTGCACTTATTGTAGGCATAGTTGTATCTATTATTAAAGAATAGTTTGTTGATTCTACTGAAGTTCCACCTGAGTTATTTACTGTAACTCCATACTTATATACTCCATCAGCAAAAGCTGTGTTGTTGAAAAGGTTTGTAACTCCTGCAACTACAGATTCATTTGTGTTGTTTGCTATCCAAGCTCCATTTGAACTTGAATTAGTATAAACAACAAAAGTTTCTAAATTAGCCCCACCTAGTGTTCCTGTTATTGTAGGTGTTGTATCTGAAGTATTTAGATTTCCTGTTGATATTGTAATAGTTGGGGTTGTTGCACTTATCTTAATTGTTCTATTATCACTTGTATTCCTAACACTAGAATCACTGTATTGAATTGCTTCTATTGCCCATCTTATATCTGTTAATTCATCAAAGTTATAATTATGGTCGTATTGTGTATTATTAGTTACTTCTATAGTTCCTGTTCTTACAGCCCATACACCAGATTCATTAGTCCATACTCTTGTTAAGATTGTTGTTCCTGAATCGAATGTGGTTGATGTTGTCCAACTTAAATTAACTACTCGTGTTGCACTCCAACTATCAGTTGTAGGTCCATTCAAAGTAGTTGTTGGAGGGTATTCTACATTTAAAGTTCTATTAGTAGAAGCTGTATTTGAAGTTTGTGTTTCTGATAATTCACTTGTTTCTTGACTAGCATAACAAGAATATAATAAATCTGTTCCATCTGCTATACTTGCATTATCAAATCCATTGATTGTAAAGTTAGCAACAACTTGAGCACTTTCTACTGCTGAATCTGGACTAGGTGTATGTGTTGAATTTGCTTTCCAATCTCCACCTATATTAGTCATTAAACTTACAGTAGTTATATTCCAATTTGCTGATGGATCTGCTGTGCATACTACATCTATATCATTTCCATTCATACTATAAGTATTATCTGCAGGAGATGTTGTTACAATAGTAGGTTGTGAAAACACTACTCTTACTGTATTATTACCTGCGAAATTAGATGAACTATTATCTGTGCATTCTATATTCCATTCAAATGAACCCTGTGGAGTTCTATTTAAACTAAAATTTGCATAATAAACTGCATCTACTCCAACAGATGGATCTGAAGTAAGAGTTTGATTACTTACCCAAGAACCACCTATATCTGTATATAAAACCGCTTGAGTAATATTCTGTCCTGAAGCTGGTGTGCAACTTCCAGTAAAATCAATAAAACCATCTGTATCTTCTGTATTATCTGTTGGTGTTGTTAATGAAGTTGTAACTGCATAAACCAACATTATAGAAAACATAAATACTAAAAGATACATAATTGATTTTTTCATAAAGACACCCCTGGAGAACTGGTATCAGCACTTGCAGAGATTATTAATTTAGCACCACCAGATTGAATTGTTCCTGCTTTAAATCCTGTTACACTCCCTCTTATTTCTGCAAAAAGAGCATCTCCATCCTGCCATTTTAATGAAGTTGCTGGATTTATAACTGCTTCTCCAGATGAATTTACAAGTGCAGTTAATATTCCGCCTCTTGTATTATTTCTAACTAAGACAGTTTCTCCTGTAGTAGCTGCGACTTTGATTGCGATTATTTTTGCTAAGACTGGTGCTGCCATTTTAATACCACCTTATTTTTATCTGCGTATTTACTGTTCCTGTCCTTAAAACGATTTTAGTAATTGCTGGAGTGTTTCTTGTTTCTGTATGTGTTTTATTTGCAATTATTGTTACAGTATTTGTAAATGTTGTGTTATTCTCTGAAACTATGCTTCCATTTTGATTCATTCTTATTGCAAGTTTTGCTGCTGATCTTGGATTATCTGCATATTTTGTAGTGGCTGTATCTGTTCCGCTCATCCCTAACCAAATAGTGTAATCAGTAATAGTTGCGCCCACGAATTCAATATTATCCCCTTCTGTGATTTCATACTGACTCATAATCCTGCCCTCTGCTTTTCTTCTTGAGCTCTAAGTATTTCAACAATTAATCTTTTTGATGAACGATCCGTAACACCGAACTCTTCACCTATCTTCTTTAAAGCAGAGAAACCTTCTTCATTCTTTATCTTGGTGAGAGATTCTTGGCTATATTTTCTCTTTTTAATCTTCATCTTCTTTGAAACAACAGGTAATCCTACACCTTTTGGAAGATTTATTGGAACTTTATCCTCATATACAATGTCGGCAATAAGATCTATATTTTTCTCCGCTATTTCTTTTAAATAAGCTTCTGGAATTTGTGATCCTTTTTTGACTTGAGTAAATTTAAGTCCTGTTTTAGGATCTCCTGATTTATAAGGAACTCTTAATCCGTCCTTATCTACTACTATGACGAAATCTTCCGAAGCTTTCATTTTTTGGTTTATTTCCTTCCAAATAATATTAAAGTCATATTTGTATCAGCAGAAGCTGTAGAATATATTGTAGCAGTCTGTCCAGAGAATATTACATTAACATATCCATCGTTGTCTTCGTTATTTGTTACAACTGCTGCTAAGATTGTCTTAAATTTAACAGACTTATATGTTTCTGCATTAGATACAGTCAGTTGAACAACCTCCATATTAGGAGAATGAACAAACTCATACACTTTTGTTAGTATTGTTGCGGCTGCCATTGTTTCACCTTTTATATTTTTTTAATTAATAAAAATAAAAAATAAAAATAAGCTACTTAGGAAGTAGCAAATCCATAAGCCCAGTAATTGTTGCCTGGTTGAGCACTATATAAGTTAAAGTAAGTCTTGACTTGTGCTGCCTGAGCATCTGCTGTTACTGGTAGTGGTTCTAAGGTTGGTGGTAAATTCATACCTATCTTTGTTACAGATGTATCTACTAAGAATATATCATCTGTATTGATGTCCTTATCTGCTACGATTGGGACTCCATCGAATTCCACTTCTCCTTCAAATCCAGCTCTTGCGCTTGTGTTTAGTATTCTCTGCATATCCTGTATCAGAGCTTTAACGAAATCTTTCTGCAAATGATTACAGAAGAATACAAGATTTCCTAGTTGTGCGCTTGAATGAACTTGTGTTGCACCACTTCCGCTTCCTATGGAAACTAGCCTAATCATCTTTCGTAGTTGATCCAGAGTAACTCTTGCAGAACTCATATTCTCTTGATGGCTATGTAGTGTTGATGTAGCTGCTGTTCCTAGTGTCTTTCCATAAAGAGTTCCTGATGTTCCCAAGAATAGACCTTCAAAACCAAGTGCAGTGGCTTCTGATGTTCCATCGCCTGTGCCTAGAACTGCCTGATTCAAAGTAACAGCTAAATCAGTTCCAGACCACTTAACTTCATCTGCCCATCTGTCACCCATTCCACCTGGTGCCATAGCAAATCTCTGTGCCTGTCCTGTAACTGCTACTAGAACTCTATAATAACTGAAAGGCTGTTGATATTTATCTCGTCCTACTGTTCCTGTAAAGCTTGTGCCATAAGTTAGGTTTGCACCTTCCGAATACCCACCTGCTGTAGAATTTCTTCCGGTTCTTGCCCTAAACTGAATTTGGCTTCTTCCTGCCCAATTTTCTTTTTGAAGTCTTCCAAATGTCATAGTTTGATCATTCAGTTGATTAACTAAAACAGGTTGGAAAATATCGTTTAGTTCTACTGGGCTTAGGTAGTAAGATCCATAAGTCCAACTTGAATCTGCGAGATTTGTATCGACTTGTCCACCTTCTCCAGCTTTTACTTCAATTCTCTTAAATTCTTTCATCTCAATTCTGGAGTCATAAGTTTCAAATTCTATCTCTTTTTGCTCTGCAGTAAGTCCTAGTTGTCCATTTTTGTATGGATCTATCCCTTTGGCTACAACTGTATTGTAGAGTTTTGCTGCTTCTTTATATTGCTTCTCTATGCCTCTCTTCCAAGCTGTATGCCTGTGTGCTACCTGCTCAACGGGTTTGTCCAATTCCTTAGATTCTGCTAGTGCAGCTTTATAGCCTTCCAGCTCTTTAAACTCTGTTTTTTCTTCATTTGTCTTAATAGGAGCATCTTTAAATCCTCTTGCTTTCATTTCGGATTTAATTCTCTCTTTTACAAGTGGTTCGATTTCCTTCAATTTTGCTTCTCTTTCTTTTCTCTCTTTGATTTCTTTTAAAAGAGCAGCATCTTCCTCTGATATTTCTTTCATTTCTTTTGCCTCCTCTTTTGGTTCTTCTTTTGCCTCTTCCTTATTAGGTTCTACAGGAGCTTCTTTTGAAGCTTCTGGAGCTTCCTCTTTCTTTTCTTCTTCTTTAACTTCAATTTTTTCTTCCATTTTTGAATCACCTTTTACTTTCATTATTTCTTTATAGCCGAATGTCGTTATCTCGGCATGCGGATTTGCAATTAATCTTCTATTTGCAAATCCAAATCCTTCCATCTCTAAATCAGTCAGCATTCTAAACATCTTGCCTTCTTTCTCTGTGGGGACGAATTTGGTATCAGAATATTCGATTGAAAAACCTGGATATATGCCTTGTTCAATATTAGTTTTGACTTCTTCATATCTTGGGTTCGTCTTAGAAAGAACTGTTTCTACACTAACTCCCCATTCTCCATCTTCAAGTTGAATTAGCTTTGCAGGTTCTTCTCCTACTGTTACACCTGCTAATGGTAAATCTTCTTCTGCTTTTATATAATCGTGAGATTCTGAAACTGCACCTGCTTCTGGTTTAAATCTGTTGTTTATCTGCTCTACTATTTTTGCTAAGGTTGATCTTGGGATTATATCTCCTGCAAAATCTCCTTCTTGAGATCTATCTGGATGAGAAGTAGCTACTAAACCTGAAACATGATAATCTTTTTCGTCTTCTTTAATCTGAATCTTGCCAATAGTGCAATATTTACTATAGTTCCCCCTTTTACTTGTTGACATTTTTAGTATGTCAGTAGCCTATTTAGGTTCTTATATTTAAATAGTAGCCTTCTATCTAACTTTTCTCTTTCAATTATCCATTTAATCCCATAAAGGATTATTCTTTCTGTTTCAGTTACCATTTTTCTTCTCCGTTTGTGAGGACTTATGCGAATTAATCCTTTCTTTTGCTATTTTAAAATATTTTTCATCTAATTCAATTCCTATGAATCTTCTATTTGTATNTGGAATATCTTTCATCTTCTNTAAACAATCTCCATGTATTAATTTTATGTTTCCCATTTTGTTCGCTTCCGTGATAATTTAAGTATTGAGGGGCTTTCCTACGCGTAGGAACTATATGCTCACTTCACCCCTCTTGGTGAGTATGACTTGTTAGGTGTTTAATAAGAACTTTCCTTATTAAAGAAAAAGCCCTTTTTGTTTAATTACTTATTATTGTGCACCCATCCTCCAAATATAATCCTGCACCTGCAGTAGGTTTTATACATGAATAAGTGCATTCTGTTCCAAATGTATAAAAACTGATTGGAACTCCAAAAGTGGCATTTCTGAATTGATTTGTAGTAGGCTCAGTATCTTTGCATCCAGCATATATCCCTTTAGTCTGTCCTAATGTAAAAGCATTACTTGCCTGAATTGTGCAGATATGATTTATTCCTCCAGTTGTTGAGCATTCTACACCTGCTCCCGCAACCATATCTGTATAGTTTAAATTAGCTTCTCCTGATTCATTTCCCATAACTGCACAAGTAGCTAACTCATTTGTTGTGAAGTTTATAGTAGGTGTTAAATCGCTTGTAATCCATGGTTGAACTATAATCTGTTCTTTAGGATCACAAGAAGTGCAGTAAGCATCATTATTCAATAATTCTGCAGGAGCAAAGTCTGCTGGTGGCGGTGCAGCACTAACATTTGTCCAATTAAAGTCTGAGAATGTCATTGCCATTAATGGAAATAATAAAAATATTGCAAGTATTAATAATNTTTTAAGTTGTTTCATATTTCAGCAGACTTGTGCTAAACTGATATTATACTTATTGTAATTATTCACATGCATACCTCATCTGGAGCTTCATTTATTATCATCATTATTCCGTTGCTTTGGTTTCTGCATATGTAATTTGAACAATTACTATTAAAGCATATTTTATACTCGGATTTTAAAGATTCTATTTGGGTTTGTTGTTCTTTTATCGCTTCAATCAAAATAGGAGTAAAAGAAAGATAGCTTATACCTAGGTATCCATTTTCATCTGTAATACTTACCGCCTCTGGAACGATAGATTGGACTTCTTGTGCTATTAAACCATACTCTACATTAGTGGCATTTAACATGTTAAAGGTTATTCCTCGTAGTGCTGTGATAGTGTCTAACGCATTGGTTATATCTGCTATATTTTCCTTTAGTCTTTCATCTGAAACATCTGAAATCGTGCCCGTATACTCAATGTCTCCTGTTACATCAAGCGCAACGGATGGATTTGTCGTTCCAATTCCGACATTGCCGGCACTTGTTATTTCAAGTTCCGGATTGGGGAATGTATCACCACCTGTATCAAATTTTAAAGTGCTGCTTCCACTTGTCATTCCAATTCTCCATCCTGCCACCGTAGTTTGCTGTATAGTGAATAAAGTATTTGCTGCACCTGTTCCGCTGGTTACATAAGCTCCACTACTCATCGCCATATTTGTATGCTCTATACCTGACCAAGTTGCAGCCACAGTGTCAGCTCCACTACCTATTTTAAGTCTTGCTGTATCTGCACCAGCAGCATTTTTTGAGAAAAATATTATGCCATCAGTAGTATCATCTGTTCTATCCGTAAAAATACCAAAATAATTACTGGTAGATTGGTGTCTAATACCTTCACCGTTGTCATCTGTTAAATAAATCCAATCATCAAAAACCACATTTGTATCTGACCAAGTTGCGGTTGCTGTTGCTACTGCACTACTAATTGTTAATCTTGCAGTATCAGCATATCCGGGTGATGCTCCACTAGTATGAACTTTAAATCCATTTCCCGATTTACTATTTCCCCGAATTATTATTGGATTATTATCATTATTCCGTATATCGTGAGCGTATACGGTATTACTCTGGAAATCGGTTGTTCCGTATATACCAACACCACTTGTATTAACCTCAAAAATCTTTGAACCAGAAGTATTAACCACCCTAAACTTATCTGCAGTTATCGCACCACTAGCACCAAAACCAGAGCCTCTTAAGTAATGCGTTCTTATTTCTTCAGCAGTTAAAGCTCTTTTGTAAATCATTATCTCATCTGCTGAGCCATCAAAATAACCACTAGTTCCATCATCATTGCCTATTCTTACAGGATTGTCATCTGTTTGTGGACTGCCAACAGCAGTAGAAGTTGATATCCTTTCACCATCTACATAAACACCAACATCTTTGGTAAATTCATTGTAAGTTGCAACTACATAATACCACCTTCCTGCAACAGGAGACCAAGCTACATTAAATTCTTGATTTGTTCCTGCTTTATTTCTTATGATGAAATTAATCTGAGTTGTATATCTTAACATATAGTTTATCTGATTTCCACCCGAGTTTCTCTTTGTTATTAATCCTGCAGTAGCTACCGTATTAAATTTAAACCATCCAGACAATGTCATGCTGCCATCTAAATCCAATGCAAATGTTCCTGGGTCTGTTATAGATATAGCCTCAGCATTATCATCAACCCCATCAAAATAACAAGCACCGCCATATCTGCTAGTGCTTTGATTAGCAGAAGTTGAATTACAAATAACACCATTTAAGGTTGCATCATTTCCATAAGGACTCCTGTCAAATTGAGTTGAAGTATCTACACTATCTTCACTAAACGGCAAATAAAGAACCAAATCATCATCAGTTCCATAAACCGGCTGATACAATGAACCATTCTCTCCAGTATTCATTCTTACTATGGAGTTATTATCTAACATACTTACATTAGCAATATCTAAGTCAGTTGTGTCCGGTAATCCAGTTATTTGACTATATGGAGTTACATTACTTATATTCTCTATCGTAAAATCTGCAGTTCGTCTCAGTAAATTATTATCACTTATCGCTGAGATATAAGTCGTATTGCTCACATTCTCTAAGTTAAAATTAGAATAAGGAGGATGGTTAGTAATTTGCAGATAAGGAGTAGAATTGCTTATGTTTTTTATATTAAAATCACTTGTCCTTATGTAATTAGTTAAAGTATTAATTGTCGAAAGATTGCCAACTCTTAATATTGAGGCATTACCTACTCCCAGCCATTCTGATATATTTGCATAATTAAAATTACTGAATGCAGGATGATTTGTAATCTGTAGATATGGAGTGCTGTTACTAACATTTTCCAGATTAAAATTGCTATAATCTGGATGTCCTGTAATTTGCAGATAAGGAGTAGAATTGCTTACATTTTCTAGTTTAAAATTGCTATAAGCTGGATGATTAGTAACCTGTAAATAAGGTGTTGAATTGCTAACATTTTCTAAAACAAAATTACTAAAAGGCAATCCTGTTCCATTTTCTATCTTCCATGAACTTTCATGTATATCACTCATATTCTCTGTTCTTAATAAAGAACCATTTGCACCTAAATATTCTGTAACATTTTCTCTTGTAAATTTAGTTTCATTAGCTGTTCCCCATAAAGCACCTGATACGGAATCCCATAATTCTAACCACCATGTTGAATTTCCTGATGATCCAGTTGCACTTTTACAGATTACATTAGTCATATTAGTATAAGTTAAAAAGCTTCCTGAAGAACATTCTAAGGGTGGAGATTCAACTAAAAGAGTATCAACAATTAAATCAGAACCAGATTGATTAAGTTTAAGAGATCTATCTAGTTTAGCAGTATATGGATTATAAATATAATCATAATTTACAGCTATGACTACTGAGATCAAAAATAAACTCATTAGAAAGTAGATTATTGTTTTACCCATTCAGACCTCGCAGTCATTATGCTTGCAGTATAAGTGAAAGTCCTTGTATAAGTTACTCCTTTAATGACTACTGTTTCTGAATCAGGTTGTCCATCCCCTCTAGTAATAACCCAACTATGTGCAGGATTGTTAATTAAATCTATTTCAGATGAAGAAACCGGTAACGGTCTTTCTCTTGTTACTTTTTCTCCGTCATAATGAGTAAGCAATACAAAATTAAGATTATGTTTATTGAAAACATTTGTTGCATAATTTAAATCTGAAGTTTCTGCAAGAGTTAAATTAACTGTTTGCCCACCAGCTCCAGATATAGTAGTCGTTTCTGTTTTAGTTCCTTCTGCTGTTTTGCTTGCTGTAATAGAAATACTATCTCCTGCACTCCATTGGGAACTTAGTCCAGATAAGTTTATTATGTATTTTCCGTCTGATCCTGTTGTTTCAGAAATAGAAGGAGATATTGATATATGTGTTAAAGTAACTGTAGCTCCTGCTAAAGCAGTTCCATAGATGTCATAAACTGTTCCTGAGACTAAATGTGCTAAAACTGGCATTATATTTCCTCGCTCTCATTTTCTATCTTATTTTCAATTCTTTCTAGTGTTTGAACTATTTGTCTTAATTCTTGATTATCTATAATTCGTCTTGCTGGTTTGCTTATTGGATTTAATTGAATTTTCTGAACTGCTGATATTTGACTTTTCTCGATGACAAACACAAAAACTTTTCTCCTGTCGAAGCAAACAAGATAATAAACAAACATATTGCCTAAATCTTCTAATTCTAATTTGTCTTTACTGCCTTCATGGATATTCTCTATTCTAACTTCTTCAAGAAATCTCTCATACGAAACTTGGAACATCATTTTACCCATTTATACTCCTGTTGGTGGTTTGTTCTTTTGTTGTGGCTCTTGCTGTTTCTTTTTCTCTGCTTTCATAGCTTCCTGTCCTTGTCCTTTAGACATAACCTTTGCACTTGGTATCATCCCCATCATTGGTTCTGGTGGTTCTGGATTAGGATTCCAATAAACTTTTGGAATATCTGGAAATGCCTTTGCAAGAACATCCAATCTGTTTTCTTCCTTAATCCAGTCTAATTGAAACATTTTGTCTAATAATCCTATTTTCTGTGAATCTCTCATAGCTTCTGCTGCTTCATCTCTTGCTGCAGTTCTCTCTAATCTTAAATCAACTCCAAATTCTTCATTAAAGAACTGAGTATTCAGCAGATCTTCCCAATCTTCCTGCATATCATAGACATTTCTCTGATAATCTGTATTTCCTATGTCTGAGCCTCCTGTTGTGCTTTTTACTTCACTTCCAAGAATTGCTCGTATTTTCTCTAAAGGCATACCTATTGAGAAGGCAATCACGCCTGTATAATAAATTGCAAGTAATCTGAACTCCATATCCTTATTCCATTCATTTAATCTCTCTATCTTCATATCTCCAGTAGTTACTGCAGGGGATCTTCTTTTGTTATTCCACCATTCCTGAAGCATTTCCTGCATTTTCTCATGATGGACTGAATTAGGATCTCCTTCTTTGAAATTAAAGATTAAATCAGCAACTATGCCGCTTTCAAAATAATGTCCATGATAATCCTTAATTGCACCTAGTGTTTTGATTATTGGGAAAGAACTCTGCATTGGAGTAAATCCATGAACCTTTCCATCTATGTCCATAAATTTGTAGTGGATTATGTCTTCTGGTTTCCATCTTCTTGTTTGCCCCAAAACTGTGCCATCATAAGTTCCTGTAAGTGTCTGAGATGGAAAAGTGTATTGTCCGAAGCCAAGTGCAGTTCTCTGAACATAGGACTTGATTTTAGTGCCATCTTCATCCATTTCTATATTCATAGTGGCAGAAGCCACATACTGAATGATTTTCTCCCCTAAGTAATCCTCATCTAGTGCTCTTTGTTCTAATTCATCCTGTTTTATCTCAATTCCCATTTCTTTATAGGATTTTCTAATTATTTCTTTTCTGTCTCTTTGATTTACTTTTCCTTTCCAAAGATAAGCATCACCAAGTGCTAAACCTTCAATTACAGCACTTCTAAGCTGTTGTTTTAGGAAATTGTTCTTTGCGAATAGTAGAGCTTGTGTTTCTTTATCTTGACTTGTATCTTTTGGTGGTCTTCCACCTTTTTTGCTTATTTCTTTAGGAATAGCAGTAAATTTAAGTCTTGTAACAATATCTAAGGAAATCTGTCTAAGAATGCCTATTGCTTCTGGAGTTCTCTTAATCCAGTTCATAAGTGTTCTTTTGTCGGCTAAAAAGGTAGAAGAAGTAGAAAGAGCTCCTACTTGACTTTCATTTAAATATGGTCTACCTTTAGTAGTAGGTCCAGAAATAGTAAATATATCCTTAGTGTTAATCATTTTTCGCCTCTTTAGTGTTTTCATTCACTTGTTTTAGTTTTTCGATGTGTGCAGCTATATCTTCGATTTCATTTTGAAGAATATGCGCAGGTTTAGCCCCATCTATATAATTCTCAGATTTCTCTCTGTATATTTTTGTTTCTATCTGATCTTTTTTATCGTCTATCATTCTTTGAAACTGAATGATTCGCATTTCATTTGTATTTATTGTTTCTAATCTCTGTCTTTCTTTATCTTCGGGTGTAGCATTCTGCACACTCCTAATTAGATTATATTCCTTTTCCGTTACCTTATGTGTTTTTCTTTCACTCATTTTTTGTAACCTCCTCTTCCATATTTATATAGTCCTTCAATAAACCAGAGTATTAACCCTAGTTGAAGAATATTAAGCAAGTGCCAAGCACCCGGTCCAAGATTAATTCCATCTATATTGAATATAGATGTTAAAGATAGCAAAACAAGCCAAAATACTAGCCCATTAGTGGCAATCTCAACAAATAAGACAATATACGCCTTAAACCACTTTTCTATTGCTTGATCTGCATAGTTAAGATTGGAATCATAAAAATACCTTACAAACTTCAATATTTGAGGTTTAATGGGGTTTTTCATAGGTTTAAGGTATGTTTAGGTTGAGTTTTATTTAAATAGTAGCATGGATGGTGCAGGGTATCTGCTCAAGACTTCTTCCTTTTGGATTTACTCCCATATAATATCCATTTCTATCTTTGTAGTTTATCCTTTCGCATTCTGGACAAATCAATAAATACTTTTTTCCTGTTTGCGCAGTTTTAGGTTTTTTAAGTGGAGAGAATGAAGGCATAGTTCCTAATAGTCTTTTTGCAGCATAAAATGAATTAGCTAAGGCATCTGCCCAGTCATCGTGAAGTCCTTCCCTTGCATGATGGACTTTAATGTGTCCAGCATCAGTTTTCTCAAATCTAAGCCCTAAAAGCTGTTCTTTGAGCTTTGAGAGCCCTTTTGGAATTATGACGAGCCTTTGCTCAAATAGATGTTTCATATTGTAATAGACTTCTGATTTATTTGGAAGTGAGTAAGTTAAGCTTTCTATTTTGTATTCAGGCAGAACTCCTTTGTCTTTCAGGTCATTCTTAACAGAATCACCTACTCCCATCTTGTCGTAAGCAAACTTGCTTAAATTGTCGAATTTCTTGATTTCCTGATAGACTATTTCTTTTTTTGTCCTAAGCGGGAAATGCTTGTAGAAATTAACCTGAACTTTGGTTATCTTTTTGTTCTCTACATTTTCTGTAGTGTGGTTTGTTCCAAAGAGAACAGTTTCATCTACATCTCTGCTTAGAGTGTCTTCGCCTGCGAAATCGCCTCCAAGAAATGAAACTAGCTGAGGTTGAATCAGATACTCCCTCTCTGCATCTGAATATTCTTCTTCGGTTATGAAGCCTCCTGAACTGCTTGCGAAGGTAGCTGCGTAAATTGAATCAAACTCATCTGAAGGAAGCTTTCTCTTCCAAGAGTTATATTCTTCTAACTTGTTTTTCTTATTAGCCAGCCAGCAATATCTATACTGGTGAAAGTCTGGATCATTCCACAAATCCCATAGAACTCCCTGTTGTGCATTTGGATTGGAAATGCAGACTATTTGCCCCATAGTAAAGAATTCATTATTCCAATTTTTTGTTTCGTTTGTTCTGGAAACTACTACCCTATTGAAGTATTCAGTCTGCTTCATGTTTTCTACTTCCCAAAATCCAATCTCATCACAGATTACTAAGGTAGCTGGATAAGCCAGCACACTTGTAGTGCAGGGAAGACATCGAATTACACTTGTTCCCTTTTTATCCCAATTCTCTATATGAAGCTCTGTTCTGTTCTCTACATCTCCAATTATGGAATCAAAAGGAATATCTGCTCTTTTCATCATCCATTTGATTTCGTCTAAGATCATAATACTCTGTTGTTCAGAACGAGAGATAATTAAAACGGATGCATTATCTACATGGATTGCGTGATGAATGGCTTTAACACAACCCATGCTCCAAGTTTTGCCGATTTGATTTGCAGCAGCTACTACTACGAATCTATGCTTGTCGTTTATAATCTTGTCTTGATAACCGCGCAATTTTAGAGGTCGATTTTGTTTGTCCTTTAGGACTTTATATGCCCAAATGGTGGGATCATAGAATTGATACCAATTTACTGGATTACTCCCTTTACTTCTCTGAACAGGTGCATTTATCTGGTTTTCAAGTTTTTGAAACTTAACATCTACGATATGATCTCCTGCTGTATTTTTTTCAGAATAGTTCTCTTCAGTAATTTCTTCAATTATCATCTTTGTCTTTGATTAGAGTAGCATTAACGATTTTCTTATCAGAACGCATTTGATTTCTAATGTCTGCTACTGTAACTATATTCTCTATGACTTTCTTATCCCCATATTTGAGTTTATGGGATTCACTCATAATGTCTTTAAGAAGTCTAAGTGCATCTAGTTCTTTTCTGTCCGGAGTTTCTCCTTTAGTTAGCTTGTCTATTAGAGCTGGAAGCATAGCAGCCTGCAGGACTTTATATAGATTTTTAAGTTCAAGTATGTAATTTATCTTATTAGTGTCTATCCCTCTGTAGAAATCATATAATTCAAGCAACTCATCTGGAACTTTATCTCTGGAGAATTTAACTATATCTCTTTTGAATTTTCCTATTTCTGTTACTGCACCCGGTTTTGGGGCCTTACCGATATTCATATTAACTACAGGGTTTGGGTTTGCCATTTTAGTAATTAATAGTCTGGAATATATAAATAGTAATTGATAGTTTAGAGTGCCGATGTATTTAAATACTTTAGCTTATTCTCAGTTTATAGGTGATTTAAATGGAACGTATATTCTATAAACCTGCTATGGTATCAGGTAAAGTAAGATTTCAGATATATATACCAAAAAATGATGCTGATGCTTTAGAATTAAAGGATCATGAGGAGTTAAAGGTTACTATAGAAAAAACTGGTAGGACTTTAGCTAGACATGAACTTTGTTTTAAAAAGAAAGCACAAACCGAAAGATATGATGAATTTGTTAAAGAACATCCGGAGGAGGAAATAAAATGAATAGAGAAGAACTTATTGAAAAATTTCCTGAGTTAGAGAAATTAGTGTATAGCATTTCTGATTTGTCTAAAGATGATAAAAGGACAACAGGTGGTCAGATTTTACTATGCGTTCTTTCTGCCCTTTCTGAAGATGATGGTGATATGCTTTCTTTAGTAGAAAGATTAGAACATAATTTAAATAAAGATATGGGAACTATAAATCCTATAAATAAACTTGCTATGCTTTCTAGATTAAGATATAAAATAAATAAAGCATGGGATCATAGTTTATATGGGTAGAAGGGTTAGTTGGTGGTTTTAATTCTGGCTTAGATCACCTGTCTTATCCACCAACCCTGCCCGTAATAGAGGAAAAATGAACGAAACTCAACGAATTCAAATTATTGAGAGATTTCCGGAGATAGTAACCTTAACTGATAAAATTAATAAACTCGGACTTGATAAAGAATTTTGGCGAGATGAGATATTCTTTCTTATATTTGGGAATACTTGTAGAACTGATGCTGAAGCTCTTGGAGTGATTACTAGAATACAATATCTCTTTAATAAGAAGTTTGATGATGTTGAGAAAATGTTACTAAAATGAAAATATTATTTTTTGTCTTGATTGTCTTGGTATTAACATTTATGGCTTCTGCTTATGTTCCTGAAAGTGCTATAGATGTTACTACGAAAATTTTGAATGAACCTGATATACCTGCTAGAATATCTTATTATTTTGATAATCCTGAAGTAGAGGGATTACTTAATGAATATATGCCTGTATGTGAAAAGCAGCATAAAGGAATTCATAAAGATACAAAGAAACAATGTTATAACTATTTCTATTATTCTATCAGTTCAGGTGCAATCGGAGCTATAAGGACAAACACTAGGAATTGGGCTATTGATTGAGTTAATAGTATATTAGTTTAGTAAATATTATATTAGTATAGTAATTTGTATAGCACTTTACAAAATGGTAAAAATTTGTTTCTACAGCTACTATTATATATAAATAAAATTAAAATTCACCACTACCTAGTAGTATATATTCTATATAAATTATATTTATATTCTATATACATTATAATATAATTATTATATTATAAAATATATGATCATAACATAGTGTTATATAATATTATTATATATCGCCATAGTAATTATATACTATAAAGAATTAGGATACTAAAATAAAAAAAGGTGATCTATATGTATGATATAGAAATGTATATATTATATGATCTATATGCTAGTGATACTAGTATAATACTAGGGTTAGTTGGTATATAGAATTACCAAAAGTTATTTATAAGATAATGATTATATGCTAAATATAAGTATAATTTAAACACAATATAAACAGGTGATCAATATGTCTAATATAAAAGTAATAGAAATAAGTAATATCATTGCTGGAATAGATAACAAAATAAAAGGATCAAAAAAACTAATATTCCATATAAATAAAGCTAGTGATCTAGATTATAAGAAGGTAATATCCTTTATGTATAAAAATGCTGTTTTTAAAAAACAGCTTAAAAACTAGGTGATTAATATGCCTGAATACTATATAAAAATCAAAACAAATAAGATTATCAATATAATAACAAATGGATATTATCAATTTTGATAAGGTGATTAAAAAAATGGACAAAGTTTTATGGTGTGGCTGGTGTGGTGTTAATCTTCCACAAGATTGGAAGTTTTGTTTATGCCCTGAATGTAGAAAAATGGTATAAAACAGCTTATTAAAGCTGGTATTATTAAAAACTATAAAAGGTGATCTATATGTATAAAATAGAAATAATAAACGATATTTTAAACATAAATATATGTTTTGTTGCTGGTAATATAACTAAATACTTAAATTTTAAAGTGCCTGACGAAAATGTTTTATATGATCTTATAAGGTATTTTAAAAGAATAAAGCTATTTATTGAATTTAATGCTGGTGAAATTGAACATATTAAAGCTTTAATGCCTGAAATTCCTGAAAACTTTAAAGGATTTAAAACATTAAAAAAACATAGAAATATTATAAAAAAATATGCTGGTCTAGATCAGGATATTATAAAAGAAGATTTATGCGAATTTGAAATAATAGCTTAATAGGTGATAATATGAATAAAATACATTTAATATGGTTATTAAATAATTTAAGAGAAATAAAAACTTTTGATAATTACCATAAAAATATATTAAATGAACAAATAGACAATATTATATATAAATTAAATGCTGAAAAGGTGATAAATGATAATAAACATTAAATATGGCTGTGATCTAATAACATTAGACACAATTTTAAAACAAATTAGATATTTAAATGATCCTGAAAATCTAGGTAAAATAGAATTTCTAGATTTAAGTTTTACCGATATTGAAAGCTATTTATATCTATATAATAAGGATTTAAAGGTATTTTTTGAAACTTTAAAAGCTGATCTTAAAAGCTTTTTAAATATGGATATTGATATTAAAAAGCTGGTGGTGATATAAATGCTTTTAATAGGTTTGAATAGATATTTAAAAGAATTTAAAACAAATAAAGAAAAAGAAAACTTTATTTTAAAGAATAAACATAAATATTCTTTTCAGGAAATTTTTATAAATAATGGTATTTGTTTAGAATTAAAGCTTTTAAAGGTGATCTAAATGCCTGAATATACACATATAAAAAATTTAAATGCTGGTGATCTTATCAGGAATTTAAAATATATTAATTGTATGATCAAAATATATAAAGAAATGGATATAATAAAAGCTATACATTAAAGGACAATAATATTTATATAGATTTAAAACAAATAGCTTAAAAGGTGATCTAAATGGCTGATAAACAATATTTTATAATGTATTTTAAAGAAAACGATAAAATTGAAAGTTATGATTTTTTTAGAGAAATTAAACTTAAAAATGCTGGTTTATTTGGTGATCAGGAAGTATTTAATTATCATTTAGAAAAAGCTGATATATTAAAAACAATTCTAGAAATGCCTGATCTAGTCAGGGCTGATATAAGAAAAGCTTTTATTAAAATTGATTTCTTAAATGGTGATATTAATAATTTTATAACTTATTTATTAAATGGGCATTATAATCTTATTATTGATGAATATATCAAACAAAAAAATAAAAATAAGGTGGTGATCTAAATGCAGGAAAATTTAATAAATGAAAAAGAAAGTATAAAAAATATAAAAGTAGGTGATAAATTAACTACTTTTGAAATATCTGAATTTATGGCTCACACTATTAAACGAGAAATTCAAATAAAAGAAATTCATAACGATAAGCTAGTTTTTAGCTGTAAAGGTAAAAGGAAAAGATATTATTTTGATCCTAGAAAAAATGCAGTATTTAAAAGCTGGAATTTGCCTTTTATTGCTGATAGTGATACAAATAGTTTTATAGGAAATGCACAAATAAATTTAATAGGTGATCCTGAAGTAATTAAAAAGTATTTTGATAATAAACAGCTAAATCCTGAATTTAATGATTATTCTAGGATCATAGTTTATAAAGCTGATGATAGAACAAAAACAACAAAAATATATGAAGGTGATTTAAATGTTTAAAAAAATAACTGAAAAAAGCTTTTATTGGTTTTTAGAGTGCCTTCCCCCCTGTGTTCAGGGTAAAGCTGAAGTAATATGTTTTTTAAAGGAATTTGATTTAAATCCTGTATATAAGGAATTAAATGATTTTAACGATCTGTTTATTACAGCTGAAGGATTTGACTATTTTGATATTTATGGCTGTAAAGCTGGACAATATTATAAAATTGGTAAAACTTTAAAAGAGTGGGATACTGAAAACTTTAGGTATGATGATGGTTTAATCAATATGTCTAAAAAAATAGCTGATAAGCTTAAAAATACAACACTAATAAAACGAAAAACACAAATAATAAATTTTGAACATAATATATAAAAGGTGATCTAAATGGTTATTGGAAAAAATACTTTAAAGCTTTATGAATATGATAATATAGAACAATATTTTAATTATATTATTGAAAGCTATTTAAATGGAAATTTAGGACAAGTTAGGGATTTAATTAAAGATTTAAGTAATGATCAGAAAAAAGATTTTTTAATGTATTTAAAATATGATAATATTAAGGATTATATACCTTATTTATGGTAAAAAAAAATATTGCAGGTGATCTAAATGGAAAAAAGTTTAAAGCTATTAGGTAATGAATTTATATCTAGCTGTGAAACAACACCACAATATAGTGAATTTCATAGAACATTTAAAAGGGAATTTTCTCAATTATTAAAACCATATACTAATGATATATTGATCCACGATAAAAATCATTTTGATATAAGTGGATTTTTTAAGCTATTGGATAATCAAATATATTATTTTTCTATTGGTGATTTAAGGCACGATAAAGATCAAATGCTTATTAGAACAGCAGAACATTTTAAGGATTATAGTGGTGGATCAAATTGTTTTATTAATCTAGATAATGATTTTTTAAAGAATTTCTTTAATCTTATTAGTGTTAAAAAAATGGTGGTGAGCTAAATGGATCAGGAATTTAATGAATTGGATAAAAAAATAAGTGATGATTTAAACGAAAATGATTTAAGCAATTTAAATAATAGATTACTTAAAAATAAGTTTGATCTAGGCAGAATTAAACATATAGATTATAATAAGATTTCAAAACTAAATGCTTATATTTTTGATCTAAAAGCTGAATTAGATTTCTTTATTAATATATGTGATTTCTTTAGAAATTGTGCATATTTTAAAAGTGATTATACTAAAGAAGTAATTACCTTTATTAAAAAAAATGCAATAGAACATTTAAACTATTATATTGCTGAATTAGAAAACGAAATAAGATTAAAAAAGGTGATCTAAATGTGTATAAATAGAGAATTAGAAAATATGCCTGATGGTGAATTGGCTGAAGTAGAAGTTATTAAAGGATTTAAAGCTGAAGTGAGTAGTGATTTCTCTAAAGGTTGCAGTTTTAAATATTTTTACCATAAAAATCTAGCTTTAAATTGGTGTAAAGCTGAAGTTAAATTAATGAAAGAATATAATAGAAATTTTAAATCTAGAGTTATAGCTATTGATTTAAAGAAATGTAATACTAGCTATTGTTCTGAATTAACTGAATTAGATGATGATGTTTGTTTGGGCTGTGATAAACTACAATATGATTATAGTAGGGGTGATCTTTAAAATGAAAGCATTAAGCACTATTAAAATAAATTATAAGCTGTTAAATCTAGATGTAAAATTATATCCTATTAGATCTAGAGCTGATAAAATTACTTTTAATAGTTTATCTAGCTGTTGCAAACACGAAACAGGATTAAAAAGATATTGTAAAAGCTGTAATAATTCTATTGAGTGGAAACAGGATTTAAAAGGATATAAATTAAGTAAAGATAATTTTGTCCAATTAACTAAAGCTGAACTAGACACTATTGAAAAGCTAGATAATGGTATTGAGATCCTTTATTTTGATAAATTAAGCAATATTTCTCTAGGGGAATATGATAAACCTTATTTTCTAGAGCCACAAAACAACATAAGTAATAAGCTATATGCTTATTTTAATAAAATATTTGTTGAACAGGGATTAATAGCTATATGCAGAACTATTGTAAAAGGAACTGAACATAAAAGCATTTTAAGACACGATAAAAATGGTATTGTGTTGCATTATCTAGAGAACGAAACTAAATTAAATATAGAAATTCCAGCAGTAGATTTAGATAAAGAGGAATATGAAACAATTAAAGAAATAGTAAAAGATAACATTAAAGAAAATGAACATCTAAACTTTAAGAATATCTATATTGATAAAGTTAAAAGTTTAATTGAGCAGAAAATAGCTGGTAATGAAATTAAAATAGTTGAGAAAACAGCAGAAGTATTAAATGATACTAAACTTATGGATACATTAAAAGCTATGAAACCAAAAGAAAACAAAACTGAAAAGGTGATAAAATGAGTTATAAATTATTAATAAAAGGTGGTGGATTAGATAAATTCAAAGAGATAGTTGAGGAGTTTGTTAGTGAGAACTTTTATCCAGATGGTATTTGTAGCAGATGTAGTGATAATGTTCCAGATATTATGCCTATTAAAACTGGTAAATCAAGAGCAACTTATTTTAGATTAAAAGAAAGAGTTAAAGAATTATTAATATAAAA
>NZBI01000006.1 GCA_002687825.1 Nanobdellota archaeon | reverse complement strand
CCCAGCCTTACACTCAATTCTAGGTTTTCCATCACTACAAGCTCCATCAGATTCAACACAACATTCAACATTACATACCCCTCCGCCAGCTTGGCTACATGTAGCAGTATAACTTTGAAAATCCCTATTAATATCTTCATCAAAACCTGTAAAACAAGAACCTGGAGAAGAAAAATCTACACAAAATTCATCTCCAATTTTCTCACAACAAACGCTCTGAGCACTAACAATTACACTAAACAAAACAGCTACAAAAATCCATAAAAAGAGTTTTAATTTCATGTTTCTATAGCAAACTCAACCCTCCTAATTCCTTCATCAGCTTCTCTTTGGGTCCCAACATAAGCAACATAACCTCCAAGTCCAGACTCATCGTAATCTAAAACAATTTCACTAAACCTAGTATCAAAAACATCTAAATCATCTCCAATCTCAAAACCATCTCCACTAACCCTATTCTCATAAACAATTAATCTAACAACATCATAGATTAATCCAAAGTCATCAAAGACAGAAACAAAGAAATTATCCATCACCAATCTATCCTCACCTTTTACAACAAGCACAGGATAATTAACACTAGTAAAAACCTCATGATCTTGAATACTCACAAAAACCCTAATATCATCTTTATTTTCCTTAATATCATAGGTAGTTCTAAATACACTCAAATCACAATTATTCACCAATTCATTCTTAATTCTAGTAGCAATATTATCTTCGATATTTCCTAAAAGTGGAGCCTTATTCACTCCTCCAACCATCAAAGCAGGAAGATCCTTTGGATTAGTGGGAGTCCCAATAGATACAATAAAAGGAGAAGGATTAATATATCCAGCATTATCCCTAATATTTTTCATATCATTTACAAGAGAATCCTCAATACATTCTTGAATAAAGTCTTTAACAGGATCAGCCTGAACACCTCTGAATCCGGTAGTTGAAACTTTATCTCTATTAATAAAAAGAACAACTCCAGCAATTACAACTATTAAAATTCCAATTATAATAAATGCAGTTACTTGTCCTCTTCTTCTATCTAGCATCATTTAATTTTTTTATTTTTCTCCACTTTTTCCTTAATGGCTTCGTTAATGAATTCGATTAAGGTTTTATTTTCTAACAAAGAAGCTAGTTTCGCCTTTCTATGCAACTCTTTCTCTACCTCTATATTTACTCTCGTCATCCCTTTTTTCCTAAATAACTTAACTAAGTTAACTAAGTAAGCTTATTGATTTAACCTAATTAACTTATTTTTAATTATCAAAACTTATATATAAATATTTCTAAGGAAAAATTTCATTAGAAAAAAGAATACTCTCACCATCTTTAGAAACAGAATCTAAAACTTCACCAATAAAAACAACATGATCACCAGCATCCACAGTCTTAACAATTTTACAATCAATAGCACCAACACATTCTTTTAACACAGGAGACCCAGTTTTCAATTCAATAAAATCAATTTCTTTAAAATTATTAACATTTTCACCACTACTTAATCCAAAATGTCTTGCAACCTCGATCCCATTTTCTCCCATAACATTAACAGCAAAAACTTCAGCTTCTTCAAATTTCTCATGATCTTTCTTATTTTTACCAATAGAAATCATCACTAAAGGAGGCTTAAAACTTACCTTACTAACCCAAGAAACAGTCCACCCATATTTAAGACCATCAATTACGGTTGTAACAACATAAACGCCAGATTTAAATTTAGAAAATACATCAATCATTTGAAACCCGGGGAGCTAATATAAAAGTAAGACCTAATTTGTCCATTAGGTTGTAATCTATTTTAAGTGGATAATCTTTATTGAACTGAACATGAACTCTATCTGCTAATTTACCACCTTTAACAATTTTCTTCAAATATTCAATACTATATTTAGAACCAATCTTATCATCGTTTTCCATTTTAATATCAGTTTCCTCATCTGTAATCATTTCAACATTGGCATCACTTACATTCCCTTCAGATTTAATTAAAAATTTATCTTTAGCAGCAATAAAAGCAACACTATCAGCAACTATGCTAGCATCTTCGATAGCATCCTCAAAAACTCCAGAATTAGTTTCAATTTTAAGCGGAAAGTTCAAATCAGGAACTTTATTTTCTTTCTCCTCCAAATTCAACAAACTCAAATTAAAAGTTCTATTTGTATTCCCTCTTAACCTCACTTTCAATCTATTTTTTTCTTCATCTAATTCTAATATCAAAGTATCGCTAGGTTTAATTCTTCTAAAAACTTGATTTAAATTATCTAAACTCAAACTAATATTCTCATCTTTACTAATTTCATACTCAACAAAAGCACTACTCAATAACTTAAAAACAACCATTACAACGTTTGCAGGGTCCATTGCAACTAACTCAACTTTCTCTTTATCAATTTTAAAGCTAACCTCAGAAACAAGTTCAGAAATAATGCTTATAGGTTCTTTTAACAATCTAGATTCTGCTAAAGTAAGTTTCATAATTCAAAAAAACATTATTAGATTTATAAGCTTTAATATTCTAAAAAATATAGTTTACTACAACCCAACCCAACCAGGTAAAAATGGAGCCAATAATGGCCAATAATAAGGTGCAACAACCACAAGCACAGTTACTAAAATTGTATGGGTCCAATGTTCAGCCATTCCACCAGAAACACCGCCAGCAAAAGCTTTTCCTTTTATAACAGCACTAACAGCATGCATTTTAAAATTAAGAATTACTCCAATCGCAATCCTACCAACAAGCACATCACTTATCAAAGGAATTCCTTTAGCAGCAAGGCCTGTTACTTGTAAAAAATATTCCCAATTAAAAACAGCAAATAAAGCAACCATCATGAAAACAACAGCATGTATACCATGTCCAATCCAATGACTTCCTCTAAAATCTTCATCTCTATGAATCAATATCAACTCATATAATCCAAGAAGTAATCCTAGAACAATTACAGGCTGTATAACCAATCCTCCTTCTGCCATAAGGAAATTAAAATAAAACTAATATATAAAAGTTGCTAATATTCTCTCCATCTATGACTACATTTTACACATTGAAAAAACCTAGTTTCTGATTCATCACTAGCTCTTGTTTGTAATGTCCAGAATTTAGCTTTTTTATGTTCACATTTAGGACAGTCAGCTTCGATTTCAGGGTTAACATCCAAATCCTTATCAATAACTTCTAATTTAACATTTGTATCGTTAACTTCTTCCTTAACCACAACATTAGCCTTACTTTTACTACTTTTACCACAGCCACCACAAACTAATTTCTTCTTTTTAGCATCGGGCAATAAAAGTCCCCCACAGCGCTCACAGAATTCCATTTTTACCTCCAAAAGAAGATTCTCTATTTTTAATAGCTGTAGAACTTATTTTTAATAACCTCGAAATTTTTAATCTAGAATAATTTTTTTCCACATATTCCTCCATAAGGGGTTTCAATTTATCAATATCCTCAGATAAGGTGTATTGTCTCTTGTATCCGTCAATCAAAGATTTCAATTTATTTCGTTTGCGCAAAATAGAAAATCCAATTTTTCCATAGAAAAATTCCAAAGATCTTTTCCCAAAGATCTCCAAATTGTTTTTCCTTAATGATACTCTTAATCCAATGCTTTCAAATAAATCTTTCATTTCCAATAAACCTTCAGTGTTCTTTGAAAAAGTACTAATTCTTCTACAACCTACAGAACCTTGAGAATCGCAAAAAGCAGAAACATAAGCAGATTTTATTTTAAATGAAGAATTTTGAATTATCTTAGGAATTCTCCAATTGAATTCTTTAAAGTTAACTCCATATTTATTTAAATCTTCAACAACATTCTTAGAATACAAAATAACTCTCCATCTAGGGTTCTTACCCCATCCTGTAGGAGCTTCCTTTTTAAATTTACATTTCAATCCATATATTTTCTCTAGTGATTGCTTAAATTTCATAGCAAAATCCTTATCAATAACAGCAAGACCGGTTTCATTTTTATTTAGTCTAATATATCCATCTCCAGGACCAACAACACCCAAGATAAATGCTTTTTCTTCAGTAAATTTGGCACTTATTCTAAACTCCTTCAAAGTAGGTTTCATTCCATTCAACCAATTCTGAATAGAACCGCTAAAATTAGAATATCCCATTTCACAAAGTCTTTTATGGATTTTTCTACGACCCAATCCTTCTTTTTTCCTAAGGTCCATTACAACATCATAAATTTCCTTTCTAGTTTTTATCTTAACACTCCCCCTATAAAGTTATCAAAAGCCACCTTTACCCAACCTAGATAAGGCACCCTAAACACTGCTTTTCCTAAAATAGCATCCTTTTTTATATCTTTCTCAAAATTCAATTGTCCGCTATTATGATCTCCTTTAGTCATATACTCTCCATTTTCAATATCAACAACTCTATGAATTATTGGTGGACCACTTCTACCAGATCCAAATACAATAACATCCCCTAAATTAATATCTTCACTTCCAACCAAAACCATTATGTCTCCTTTATTAAACCCATCTTGAAATGGAAAAGAACTAAACATATTTTTATCTATTTCATTATCCTCATACCAAACTCCACAAATATCCCAATATTCATCTAAACCTTTAGCATCAATTGTTTCATCTACACCACATAATTCAACACTTCCTTGTCCACAATTAGTAAAACCATGTTCCATACTGCAACTAACTACTGCAACAACAGGAAAGCTTGTATCTAACAACAATCCCAAACCAGGAAAAATAAGAAATTTAACAATTATAACCGCCAAAACAACATTTACTAACCAACTAGCCAAACTATCATCTTTCCAAATAAAATACCATATCTTTTTCCAATTTACCATCATTTCAAGCTTTTGAACTTGCTCAAAAACTCACTCATTTGCTTCTCTAATCTACCAACAGCCTTTTTTAAAGAAGCTTTAGGTTTTTCGTTTCCATCAGTTTCAACAACAAAGATTGGATTACTAACTAAAGAATGCTTTATATGGTATCCAGAAGTCTTTATATGATTATCTTTCCACAACTCCTTTGACAAAGGGTTTGAAAAAGTATGTCCCTCTCCATTTATCTCAAACTTAATTTTACTTTTTTCATCCTCAATAATTTTTAATTCCATAGCCAATAACCTCTAAATTTTGTTTTTAAACCTTTCGCTTTACTTTAAAACCTTTCATTTTCAAAATTTTAATAACTGCATCATCAATCCTATTTTCATCAATTTCACCATTTTCGACAGCATTTTCTATAATACTAACCACCTTAAACAAATGCCAAGGCTCTGCCCTAAAATCTAAAATAACGTCATTCCCAGCATTAACTAAATCAATATACATTTGCCTCTCATTGTTCTCATATATTCCACTAAGACCCACCATACCAACTTCATCACTTAAAA
Organism: Nanobdellota archaeon; assembly: GCA_002687825.1. Classification (GTDB taxonomy): domain Archaea; phylum Nanobdellota; class Nanobdellia; order SCGC-AAA011-G17; family ARS1403; genus ARS1403. The sequence goes on along the minus strand of NZBI01000006.1, from coordinate 20,195 downwards.
CAAGTCCATCATAATCTTTTTTTAAATCTCCAATAACTCTACCAGAAACAACATTAGGGCTAGATCCAGAATCTACAACCCCTGTAGCTATTAAATGATTAATCATAACAGCTTTAACATTATTATTTTTAGCCCATTTAAAAGGCTTTAAATCATCTTCTTCAATAACAGAAAATTCAACTTCTTTATGTGGATCTCTTCCAATCAAAGTTTTTCCAGGATAATGTTTAGCAGTAGCAATAATCCCTTGTCCTTGCAATCCCCTAATATAATAAACAGCATTGCTAGCTACATCACCTTTAAAAGTTCTACAACCCCAAATAGTATCATCTTTATCAACCACAGGAGAAAAATTAATATTAAACCCAAGCTCATTCAATAACCTACCTTGTTCACTTCCAATCCTAAAAGCATCTTCATCACTTTCAATTTCATTAAATGCGGGAAATTTATGAAAGTTATCAAAAGGATTCCAACACCCTTCTAAATCAATACCCGTAAGAAAGGGAATCTGAGAATTTCTTTGAAAGGCATCTATTTCATTCTTATAAGCTCCAGCCGTTTCTTTTTGCCAAAAATAAATCCCTCCAATATTCATTTTTTGATATAGCTCTTTATTACCAGGTTTAGCCAAAGTAAATAACATCTGCCCAATTTTATGTCTTAAAGTCAATGAATTCAAATTAATAACATTATCTTCAATATCGAAATTAGTTTCTTCTAAAGACAATCCTAAAACACTAAGTCCAACAAAATCCTTATCCAAATTAACTATCCCTAATAAAGAAATAACAATTAATAATCCCACACTCACCCTTTTATCTTCAAAATCTAACATTGTATCCTCTTTCTTCACAATATCTTAAAGTTTCTTTATCTGTTCTTATATTATAATTCTCACTAACACATTCACCATTTTCACAATTAGAAAACTTAGCCATTTCACTACAACAAAGATGAAAATCAGGAACATAATTACCATTAATCTCACAACTCAAATCATCAACTGTACTTCCAGTTATTTCTCCCAAAGGAAATATAAGATTAATAGCTAAAAACAGACCTATAGCAGCCAAAATATAGTTTAAAGATCGTATTTCCATCTAAAATAAGAAAGTATGTTTCTATTTAACTTTTTTCCTTTAATAAATCTCCAATAGTTAAATTTTTACTCTCAGAGCTAGAATTGAATTCTTTAGCTTCATTATATTCTTCTAATAATTCAACATTAAAAAATCTCTCAAACTTCTCAGCTAAATCTATATCTGGTTCATGCATTCCACTCTCAACCTTATGAAGAACACTTTCTTTTATATTCATTTTTCTAGCTACTTCCTCTTGTTTTAAATTCATTTTTTCTCGAGAATTTTTTAAAATTTTAGAATAATCCCCTTTAACAACCCTAACAACTTTATCTTTAGAAACAGATCCTCTAAAAACTTTTTCTTTAATAACCTCTCCATGTTCACTACAAATCTTACAAACTTCCATCTCACTATTTTCAATAGAAATTTTAAATAGTTCCCTTTCCTTACCACACATTTCACATTGCATACTAAAGTAGTTCACTTAACACATCAGATTCTTTAAGACCTTCATAAATGTTATTATTAACTATAAGCACAGGTAATTCTTTATTCTCTAATTCATAAAGTTCTTTCAAATCATTTATCACCGCACTATCCAAATTAATATCAAAAGAAAATATATTCAATTCTGGAGATTTCCTTTTCAAATAAGTTAAGACAAAACCTTGCCTCTCACAACCACTACAATCTCCCAAATTAGAGTAAAAATATAAAATAACAGGCATTTCTTTATTGCACTCTTCTTTTACACCTTTCAAAAATAACCAATGTTTAACTTCAAGAAGGGAATAGTATTCCTTTAAGCTTAAAACATCTTTGTTAAGTTTACCCAAAGAATCTTCCATAAACGCCAGTTTATCACTTAGACTATAAAGCTCATTACCCAACTTATCTAAATCTTCAATTTCACAAAGATTTTGGTTAGCTAAAGCATATTGCAATTCTAAACTCAAAGTTTGAGTTCTCAAATCTTGTTGCAATTCCTCTATTTCCCCTAATTGGGACTGACTAATACTTTGACCAAAAAAGATACCAACAACGAATATAAAAGTAGTTGTTACAAAGATTGTAAATAATTTTAACCGATTAATTCTCTTCTTTTCCACAGTTATCACCATGAAATCCTTTTCTTAAATACTTTTAAACTTATTGCTATTATCCACCAAACAGCAAAAAACACCCAATAGACAGATAAGTAAAGAAAATAAGAAAGTCCAACTTTACCTTCTTCATTAGAATATTTCTTAGAAATTAATACCATGGAAAACCCAACAAATAAAGAAACAATTGCTAAAATTCTCAAAGGATTAAAATTCAAATAAAAAGCATCGAATCCAGAATTATTTAGTAAAGGAACAAAATCATAGCCTATAGAAGATAAATTAAGAATATTTTTAACAGAATTAACAATCAAATTTCCAAATGCATAAACAAACAAAATTATAGACATAAGCACAGAAATAAATGCGCTAGGCAATATCAACATACCTAAATTACCATGTTTTAATCCAAATAAATCTTTATAATTAAGCACATTTCCCAAGAATCCAATATACCATCTATTTCTTTGTTTTTGTAAAGCTTTAACATTATTTGGGCTCACAGTATAAACATTCGCATCCATTGAATTTTCAATTCTAAATCCATGTCTCTGAATTCTTAAGGCAACTTCAATATCTTCAGTCAAATTACCAGCATCATATCCCCCATATTTATCAAAAAAAGATTTCCTATAAATCGTAAATGGCCCAGGAGTTACATGGATACTATCTAGATAAGAAAAAGATTTTCTTAAGAAAACGCCCATCATATATTCTATCTTTTGAATTTTTTGTATAAAGTTATTATCTTTCCAAACTTTTATAGAAGGTGTAACGGCTGCAATTTCAGAATCTTCAAAATAACCAATCATTTTGTTCAAAGCATCACTCACAACAAAAGAATCCGCATCTAAGCACCCAACCAATTCCCCCTTAGCTTTCTCTAAACCAAAATTTAAAGCATAGCCTTTACCACCCTCATTTTCCTTAGTAAAAACTCTAACCCCTTTCTTCTCAAATTTTTTAGCTACGTTTAAAGTATTATCTTTACTTCCGTCATCCACAACAATTATCTCTATTTTATCTTTAGGATAGTCTAAATTAAGCAAAGAATGAAGAGTCCCACTTATTGTGCTTTCTTCGTTAAACGCAGGAACAATAATAGAAACAAAAGGAAACCTAGTTGCATTTTGAGGTCTCAAATTCTCCATATTCTCAAAGAAAGTAAAAATAAAAAACAGCGCTGTGAATAACCCAAAATAAACAGCAATATACGTAAAAACTATCCATAACATAAAAATTAATGCTTTAGCCAGGATTATATATTTTTCTATTATCTTTTGTATTCCCAGACCCCTATATTCCCTTCCTTAATGTTATCAAATTTCTCACTATACTTCAATAAAAATAACAAACCTTCCTCATTTTCATTCCAAACCAATCCATTTCTCATTTCAGGAGTTATCAATATATAATCAACATCATATTCATTCAAAAGTCCAATAACATCATTAAAGTCCCTAGATCCAAAAAGCTTATCCACATCCCTCTTTCTTTTATCAATCCCTTCAAACTCCATAAATCCATCCATAATGTTTTTCATACCCGCATAACTAATCCAATGACCATTACTATGGTGAGATAAAACAACACTTTCTCGAGGCAATATTGCTAAAGCATTGAAAATATCCTCATTCGGCTCCTCCTCACTCAAAGATTTTATAGAAGATAATCCAGAAAATAATAAACCACAAACCAATAACAAGATAGTTAATTCTTTAATTAAAACACTATCCCAATTAGATCTTAACAAATTATCTAAATTAAAAGCAATCAATAAACAAAAAACAATGTTTAACAAAAACACAACCCAAAATAATTTCAAAGAAATCAAAAATAAAATAAAAAATAAGAAATAAAACTGTGCAAATCCTTTCTTTTTCCACAAAGATCCCAATCCAAATAGGATAATAAATAATCCAAAAATACTCAAACCGATTTCTCCACCAAAATCAGAAATTAAATTCAAATTAGCGTTAGTTGCATAAAATAAAACTCCCAAAGTAACTAAAAAAGAAGCAAACAGCCCAAGTTTCTTCTTTCTCGTATAAAGATAGAATAACACTATACTAACAAAAACAAAAATAGAATAAGAAAGATCAAAAATGGGCAACATCAAAAAGAAGATAAGAGAAATTAAAAATCTTTTTTTCAATAAAAAATAAATTAACAATAATGTTAAGAAAACAGGAATTGCAAATTTATTAACAACTGTAAATAAATAAATAAAAGCGGGAGAAAAAATCAAAATAGGCAACATCAAGAAACTTTTCTCAATACCATGTAATTTTAAAATCAAATAAAGTATAAGTAAACTAGCTAATCCTAAAAATAAGAACAAAGATTTAGCGGATTCTTCAATACTCATTTTAGTAATAAAACTAACCCCTGCAATTGTATGCCCTAATCCCGTTTCCATAAAATTACTCCTTCCAGAAAAACTAAGAGCATCATAATTAACTCCTCCGTTAATCAAAATATCTTTAGAAATTCTTAAATGATAGAAACTTTCATCCCCAATAGAAAAGGGAGTATCTCTCAATATAGAAGGCAGTAACAAAATCACCACACTCAAAAGAAAAACAACCAATAAAAACCATTTATTAGCATATAACTTTGTAAATCTTTGGAGTTCCAAAAAAGATCCCTTCGAAACAACTTTCATCATCTAACCACTTCACCTTCCCAAATTTTATCTCAGCTTCTATAGGTACAAAAATGTAATCTATATTATGTTTAGCTATTAAGTCCAAAGCTTTTACTTCGGATTTCGTAGAATATAAAGTTTCTACATCCTTAAATCTTTCAGAACTATCAACAGCCAATAAAAAATCATCATCTATAACATTTCTCTTTCCAGAGATTGCTGTAAGGAGATGCCCTTTTTCTAGAGGTGCCAAAATAGTCACATCTGGCAATGCATTTTTTTCAACCCATTCCAAAACTAACATTTCATAGCTAGTAGGGGATTCATTTGTAATAGAGTGTGAGGCACCAAAAAAGCTAGGCAAAACCAAACTCAATACTAAAATTAAAATAAATAAAAGAGATATAGAATTTATATATTCAGCAAATTTTGTTTTATTTAGGTATTTAACAAAAATCTTAAAGCTCACAGCAGAAACAACTGTCAAAGCAACACCTAAAAACATCAAGCCTATCTCTGGTCTTATCCATCTAAACCACAATAATAGTACGATTGATAAAATCAGGGAACTCAATAACATTACATCTTGTCTCTTTTTCTTCCAACCAATAATAATACTAGTTAATCCGAAAATAATTAATAACACTCCAATATTCAAAACAGTGCTTAAAAAACTAAAGTTAAAGTAATTAGTTAAAACTTGAACAGGAACATTATTTCTCACTATATTAAATCCATGAACTAAAAACGCTTTCTTATATATTAAAAACTCAGCAAAGAGTATTAAGAAAGTAGAAAAAATTATGACTTCTTTCTTTAATTTACTAATTTCCAAACCTTCACTAATCATAAGAACAACAAAAAATAACAAAGTAATGAAAACTAAAAAAGCAGAAGGGTGTAAGATAGCCAAAAAGAAACTAAAAAATGCAAATTTCCCAACATTTCCATCAATTTTAATAAATAAATATAACAAATAAAAAACAAGCGGTAAAACCAAACTATAAACAGAAACATTATTCAAAGTCTTAACAAAAACAATAGGAACAAATCCAGATAATAAAGAAACAAGTAACGCCAAATTCTTATCATTGACCAAAACCATGGCCAATTTATAGATAACAAATACCAATAAACTAATGAATATACTAGGCAAAACCTTCAATACGAAATCTAAGGGTAAAACTAAATCAAAACCAGCTAATATATAATGAAATACAGGAGAATACAATAATTCCTTACCATTATAACTCAATTGATCAAAGAAAAGTGGTGTACCCGTCTCAGAAATATGTTCCACCAACCTAAAATTCAAATATCCATCATTATGAAGATAAGGTGTTTGAAAAACAAAATAAAGCTTACTAGCTAATACAACTAAAAATATTAAAAATAAAACAAACCTTTCTCTATTCTTTTCTCTCATGGAATCTTTTATTAGCCTCGTCGAATTGTTGATCTTTCATCAAACCACAAATACCACTAAAATCATCTATTTTTATTAGTTTTCTTTTCTTTTTTTCAACTTCTTTTAGTTTTCCTTTTACTTCGTTTATTTCAATCTCACTTCTTAGTTTATTAATATCTTCAAAAAGAACAGTATCTAAGTGATCTTTATCAGCCCGTTTAGCCAACAAATTTAGTTCAAAAAACTTTTCTCCAGCCAACCCTTTATAACCATTTTTTATTAGTTTCTTAATTTCATTAACCCTTTCCCTCAAAGCTAAATTTATTTCCATATAATCAAAGTACTAAACTAGAAATATAAACCTTTCTCTAACCAAATAATTTCTTAACAACTAAAGTACCATAACTTCCTTTACTCAATTTAAATTTTAAAACACATTTAAATTTACTTCCATCTTTAGAATATCTATATTTAAAATCTTCAACCTTAATAAAAATCTCCCTATCTTTACTTTCGCTAACTAAAAAAGGCATTTCTCTAAAAATAAAATCCTCTTTCTTTATTTTATCCCTTTCTAATATTTCACAATATGTTTTTTCAATTTCTTTATTCTCAAATTCAGTATCAAAATTAATCAAAGGTAATTTTTTTATTTTTATCTTCTTCTCCAAAACTTCTTTTAAGACTAAATTAAAAACATAACTTTGGAAAGAATTCAAAACAAATTTTAGTATTTTTTTATCATATCTAAAAATTTCCTCTTTATTTTTTAAGTTTAACAATTTAATTAATTTAGAATAATTTCTTTTCAATAAAGCTAAACCAACTTCAACATTTTTCTCACTAAATCTTTGTTTATCAAAATAATTCTCAATTTTATTTATTTTTAAATTCTTTTTAGAGTCTAAATTTCTAACAACAATTTCAAATTTATTTCCATCAAGTCCACCAAGAATTATAGGTTCATCTCCTTCTCCAACTTTTCTTATAGAGACATCTTTAATATTGAATTTAATTTCCTTAACACCCTCAACAGAAACATATTGTTCAGTTACAGCTTGTTTATCCTTTAATCCAGCATATTTAACATCTCTATTTAATTTCTTAGATAATTTTTTAACAAGATCTAAAGTATTCCAATTTTTCTTTTTAAGTAAAAAATAACTATATTTTCCTTTTTTCTTTTTATTTAAATTTAAAATTTCTTTAACAACAAAATCCTCAGGTTTTTCTTTTATTTTATACATCTAAGCTATACCTAAAGCATTTATCATAAGGATTTTCCAATTTAAGCATTTTCTCAATACCAAACTTTTCAAAATATCTTCTAAAGGGCCTCATAGAATTCCCGTGTGCAGAAATAGCAACATTCACTTTATTTTTCTTAACAAACTTCAATAAATCTTTAATGAACGCATTAACTCTGACTTCAACCATTTTCATACTCTCTCCTTTTGGAGGAGCGACATCATAACTTCTATGCCAAATATCATATTGTTCTTTTCCCAATTCTATAATTATAGTCTTATGATATTTTCCACTTAATTTCCCATAATCCCTCTCAATCATTCTATTATCTTCTTTTATTTTCTTACATTCCGGATGAAATTTTAAAACAGCTCTCAAAGTATCTTTACTTCTACTCAATTTAGTTTGATAAGCAACATCAATTTTCTCATTTTTTAAAACAATGGCGATTTTCTTAGCGTCTCTCTTACCTCTTTCCGTCAATCCAGAGTTTATATGTCCAGTAAATCTACCGCTTTTATTATAAAATGATTGTCCATGTCTAAATAAGTAAATATATCTCTTCATAGGTAAAACTTAAACTTGAAAGAATTTAAAGTTTTCTAATATATCTACTCAACAATATAAATACATTTTAAACAAATTAAAAGTTTATAATTTATGGTAGATTTAATAACTTATGATTCTCTATTTGAAACTCTCCAAAAAGAAAAAACAAGGAAAGAATTACAAAAATTATCTCCAGAATTCCACAAAAACTTCCTAAAATACTCAGAGGAAAAAATTTCTATCTTAAATTCGCAAAAATCGAAAGATTCAATTTTCACTACAGAAGTCCAAAGAACAGAAAAACAAGTAGAAAACATAAAAAGAATAATAAAGGATTTGTATGAAAGAAGAGAAAGAAAAATAGTAGAAGCTGCCTTATTTTCTGCAAGAAATCCAAACACAAATTCTCAGTTTTCGTCATCAATGTTAAAAGAAGAAAAACAATTATTCGATGAAGTAACAGAAAATCTCACCACCTCTAGAACTTCAATCCTACACAAATTATTAGAAGGAAAACTGCCAGAAATAAAATCGAAAGCATTAAAAACCGAAATTCACCAAAACAATAAGGTCTTGATAAAGTTCCTAGCATCTGTTCCAAAGTTTTTAGGGACGGATAATTTCACATATGGACCTTTTGAAAAAGAAGATATTTCCCTAATTCCAAAAAATATTTCAGAAATATTAGTCACAAAAAAAAGAGCTAGAGAATTAAAAATAAAATGAAAATAGTCAAAGCAAAAAAACGATATTGTCCTAAATGTAAGAAGCATACAGAACATAAAATGTCTCAAGTAAAATCCGGGAACAAAAGAGGTACATTAAAACGTGGTTCAATTCAAAGAGCTCAAAATCGTTCGGTACCTGGAACAGGAAATAAAAATAGATGGGGCTCAAAACCAAATAAACCCAAAAGAACAGGAGCAAAAACTTCAAAGAAATCAAATTTCAAATACACTTGTAACACTTGTAAAAAATCAACAATCCAAAAACAAGGAATAAGATCTAAAAAAATCGAACAAGAATGAAAACTTCAAATCCAAAAAGCAAATTTATGAAATTACGTTGTAGTAAATGTAAAAATGAGCAAATAGTATTCAATAAACCATCCTCAAAAGTTAAATGTTTAGTTTGTGGCGTTTCAATTTTAGAGCCCTTAGGTGGAAAGGGTAAAGTAAAGGCACAAATATTAGAGGTAGTAGATTAATTTCCAAAATGTTCTATAAAAAGCCAGGGCTTCCAGAAGAAAATGAAATTGTGCTTTGCACGATAAAAAAAGTCCTTCCAAATTCGGTATTTGTTGATTTAGATGAATTCTCTAACAAAGAAGGTGTAATACAGATCTCAGAAGTTTCTCCAGGTAGGATAAGAAACATAAGGGATTTCGTAAAAGAAGGAAAGAAAATTGTTTGTAAAGTTTTACATATTAACAGAGAAAGAAATCATATTGATTTATCTTTAAGAAGAGTAAATCAAGCACAAAGAATAAACAAAAATAACGAATATAAACAAGAGCAAAAATCAGAAAAAATATTAGAAGTTCTAGGAAAACAAAACAATCTAGGGATAAAAGAGATGTATGAAAAAATAGGTTCGAAAATTATCAACGAGTTTGGAAGCTTAAATAATTGTTTCCAACAACTAATCAAAGATGATTCATTACTTTCTAATTTAAATTTAGATAAAAAATTAGAAACTGCCCTAATAAAGCAAGTAAAAGATAAAATAAAAGTAAAATTAATTAGAATTTCCACAATTTTAAAACTAAGAACATCATTACCAAACGGAATAGAAGAAATAAAAAACACATTAAAACAAATAAATAATTTAAGTGTGAAAGACAAATTTGGGTGTGAAATCTTATATGCAGGAGCGCCAAATTATAAAATAACAATAACCTCTCAAGATTACAAAACTGCAGAAAAAGAATTAGAAAAAATAGCAAATCTAGCAGAATCAGATTTTAAAGGTAAAGGAACAATAGAAATAATAAGAAATGAAAAAAGAAATCCTTAAGTGCCCAAAATGTGAAGCGTATACAATAAAAAAACAATGCTCAGAGTGTAACAAAAAAACACTAACACCAAAACCAGCAAAATATTCACCAGAAGACAAATATGGCAAATACAGAAGAAAATACAAACAAGATGTCATTCAAAATTAAGAAAATAGAAAATCCGAAACTAAAAAATCCGATTTTAATAGAAGGACTTCCTGGAATGGGGAACGTAGGTAAAATAGCAGTAGATTTCATGATAGAAGGCTTAAAAGCAAAAAAATTTATAGAAATAAAATCCAACACATTTCCAAATTCAGTCTTTGTTAATGAACAAAACTTGATAGAGTTACCCAAAATAGAACTTTATTATGTAAATACAAATACAAATTCTTTAATTTTTCTAAGTGGAGATATTCAACCATTGGATGAAAAAAATTGTTATAAATTCTGTGAAAGTATTTTAGATGTTTTCCAAGGATTAAATGGTGAAGAAATAATCACAATCGGTGGCATTGGATTACCACAAATACCAGAAAAACCAAAAATATTCACAACAGGAAACGAATCAAAAATTATTAAAAAATATAAAACACAACAAATCAGCAATAACATTTACGGAGTTGTAGGACCTATTGTTGGAGTATCCGGATTATTGCTAGGATTAAGCAAAGAAAGAAAAATTCCAGCAATATCTTTTTTAGCAGAAACTTTCTCTCATCCATCATATCTAGGATTAAAGGGTGCAAAAAAAATAATGCAAGCTTTAGGAAAAACATTCTCCTTAGAATTAAATACTTCAGAATTAGATAAAGAGATAAAAGAAATATCTACGGAAGAAAAAAACATTTCAAAAGAACTTAAAAAATTCGCACCGAAATTACCCGTACAGAAGGAATCGGGAACTAGTTACATAGGTTAAAGGATTAATTTATCAAAAAAACTCATCTTTTTTTTATTTTTACAAAAGTCTCAGAGATCCTAACTACCATTATAATAACAAATCCCCAAACAAGAGGAAGCCATACTGGAATTCCCCAAAAGCTAGGGTTTGCATAAGACCAGACACCATAATAAACTGCTATAATTTCTGCGAAGGTTCCTAATATGGCTCCAGAAATAAAAAAAATATGGTTTCTTTTTCATAAGATAAATCAAATAAAGAGATTATAAATAATTTTCCTAAAATTCAGCTAAACTTTTTTGTTCTCTCAATTTATCCTTTTCATCTAAAACAATTTTACCATAAACACCATCGAAGCCTGCATCTATCTTCAAATTCCCATTTCTATTCAACATTATAACCCTAATCATTTTCTCATGAGCAACTTCTTTTAATTTTTCCTCAGAAATATTCAATAAAACATTAAACTCATTTCCAAACTTCTCAATTAAAGAATTATAAATTTCCCAAATTTTTTTTCCACCCAGCATTTTTAAGCCATACACAGCAGAAATCAGTTCATGCAATGGTATCAAAGAAACAAAAGGTTTAGTATTTTCCCTTTTGAATCCCTCGGGCCTATCTGCTATCTTTTCAATTCTATCCGCTACTCCTACTATTAATTTTCTTCCACATTTAGGACAAATTTGATTATTCTTTAAAGATTCTTTAGGTGGTAAAACAACATCACAATTCCTATGGCCCGAAAAATGATATTTACCATAAAAAGTAGGAGTTTCAATTGTACTCTTTAAACCATTTCCAGTTCTAACAGCCTCAAGAAAATTTTTATAACTCAATTCATTAAAATCAAAAATCGTAGCTTCTCTTCCTAAACGCCATGGCCACATGCTGTGGGCATCACTAAAACTAACTAACTGAAATTTATCAAGAGCACTTATCCTCCAGTTGTCAGAAGGGTCACTAGACATCCCAGTTTCTAAAGCATGAATATATTTACTATTATCTTTAAAACAATCTTCAATCTTTAAAAGTTGATTATACTCTCCCATTATTGAGAAATGTGGGGTCCATACATGGGCAGGTATTATTTCAATATTTTCACTAATGCTTCTCATCATATCAACAAGCTCAACACTATCAAATCCAAAAATGGGTCTTCCATCATAATCCAATCTACCCTTCTTACTTAAGGCATCAATTATTTGTCCAGCGACATCTTTACCGGGAGAAAAGATTAGGTGGTGGACTCTCTGACCTTTTCCTTTATCTTTATCAGTATAAATTAAACTAATCTCTGTTTGCCATAAAAACGGGAATTTAGTTTTGCTCCATAATACCCCTTTATCATCCTCTTCTAATGTTTTGTTAATAACTTCAAATTGCAATGGGTGTTGAAAATCTCCTGTTCCTAAAAGATTTAATCCTTTTATCTTAGCATAATGCTCTAAGTTTTGAAATGTAATATTTTTACTAGTAGCCCTTGAATGAGAAGAGTGAATCTGTAAGTCTGCTATGATATTTGTATTCATTTTAGTTTCTCCTTAAATTTGTTGATTTCATCTTTGTTATAAATATTTGATAAAACCAAAGAATCATAGAAATCTATTAAGTAAAGTCTCAAATCCTTAAATTCTTTAGATAGGAATATCACTTTAGAAGAATCTTTGTTCAATTTAGTTTTAGGAAGAGATAAAAAATACTTAAGAAATCTAAATCTTTTCATCGGGCTATAGGAATATGCCTTATTCATTAATAATTCTAAGTTTTGGTCCCAATTAGTATAGAGAACAAATCTATTTTTATTAATAAGTCCAGTTGTATATTTTTTAAACATTTTTTTATATTTATCATAATTTTTCCTTTCAGAATCAAATAGGATATGGTGGGTTACACAAGCTTTGTTTTGTAAAATAGGAGAACCATCTCCAGACAAAAATCCGTCGATAAATTCAAAATTTTTATCGATATTTAATTTATAAGATAAATTAACAAATAATTCCTTTATCACTTGGCTACAGAAAGATAGTTCCAAAATACCCTGAGGAGATTTAACATGTTTATTGATATGTAAATTATTAGAAAAATTTCTTACACCTGTCTTTTCAGTCCAAAATTTTTCTATTTCATTTTTCTTAGATTTAAAAGAAGAACTACAACAAATACTAGCACGAACAGAATCTCTAGGGATATTAAAATTTTTTTCAACAAAATCCAAAACCGCATTTATTGCTTCAGGCCAAGAATTAGTAAATGTTGCATTGATTTTACCTCCTTCGGCCAGATATAATCCTAAAACAGGAGGAAGATTTTTATATTGTAAAAGGTTTTTTCTAACAAGTATATCTTTCTTGTAATATCCTCCCATAACATAAAAAGAATCATAGTCAAAAATATAGATAGGGGTTCGTCCTGAAGTAAACTTGGGTATATATTTCACAAAATCATTATCCTCTCTACTCAAAAGTTTTTTTTCAGATTTAATATCTAAAACTTCCACCTTTATATTATTAAAATGTTTTTCAGCTTTCAAAGAAAAAACATAGCTGTTGCCATTGATAAATAATTTCTTGATTCTTATATCAAAATTAGTTCCATTATATATTTTAACAAAAACGACTTCTGGGTTATAAATATTAAAAGACTCTACAATAATATAAGGAATAGATGCAAGTCCCCCTGATCGAATGTGGGGGATAAAAGTAGAATCATTTAATATTTTGTACTTGGTTTGTGAAAAATTAACACCTGCTTCACGTCTATTAAACATTATATAACCAAGGGCATACTTCTATATAAGCATTTGTATATTCTGCTATGTGACTGCAAATCGCTAATTATTTTCATTTTCTAATATTTCTCTAATTTTCTCAGGGTACAATAAACACCAATCATGATTTCCCTTAATTATCTTTAATTCAGAATTTCTTATTAACTTATTAAATTTTCGAGCCTGTAACATAGAAAAGTATTCATCAGTCTCTCCCCAGATTAGTAAAGTCTTTATTTTAATCCTCTTAATAAAGTTCTCCAAATCAATATCTTTATTTTTCTTAATAATTCTAAAAACATAAAAACCGTGTTTGTAAAAATTATACAAAGATCCTGCAAACATCGATCTCAATGCTATAATTCCTTTAATAGAAGAAACTTCTCTAAAGAATTTTGGAATAATAACCTTTAAGATAGTAAATAAACTTAACTTTCCTTGAAGACCAATTTAATCTATCAAGAATAATTTATCAAGTTGCTTTGAAAAAGATGAAGCAAACACAATAGCCACACCACCGCTCCCAGAGTGTCCAACTAATGTAATTTTATTTAACCCCAAAGTTTCAACAAACCCTGACAAAAACTCAGCATATTCTTCAAAAGATAATGGTTTTTCGGGAGTTAGACTTCTCCCAAATCCAGGCAAGTCTAAAGCATAAACTGTGTAAAAGTTAGAAAATTCTTTTATTAGTTTGATATAGGTTCCAGAATGATTCCAAACACCATGAAGAAAAATTAAAGGTTCCCCATTTCCTAATTTAGTATACTTTATTTTAGAAAAGTCCATAAACAAAGAAAAAAAGAAAAAAATATTAAAAGTTAACTAAAATGCTGCGCTGTTTTGGATTGAAATTGTTTTCCCAGTTTCCTCAACATAGTTATAAGTTAAAGTCGCTGAGAATCTATCCAAATAAGCTCTACCTGCTGCACTAACAGGTTTAGTACATCTTAACCTTCCCTTACCATTTCTAAGTTCAATAGTTCCTGCTGAATCAGTCTCTTCAGTTTTAAAAGTACAACTAAACCCTGGAACACTAACTCTAACTAAATCCCTATTAGCAGTTGGAACATTAACAGCATTATTACAAGCATGTGTTGTTGCAATAACTTCTCCATTGCCCTGGTTTTCAATATCTAGTCTTACTCTTATTCCATCTCCAGTTCTACTTTCGACAACACTAGTTACTTGAACAGGAGCTCCTGAAACATCTCCTTTATCAACTAAGTTTTCAGCATTATCTATCTCACATTCAACACTTCCAGCTTCATTTCTTTGTCCTGGAATACATAAATCATCTATTTGAACATCTGTTGTATAAGGATAACAAACCTGCGCCCTTATGTTCGGACTCCAACTTGGACCAATATTTGCATCAGTTAAAGTCGCAGTTCCTAAATCAACAAAATCAGAATCAGCAACATCACTAGAATCTCTAATTCTCTCAATTAATCCAGTATTCATAACTGCACCAGTTTGAGTCAATGTAAATGAATTTCCAGTAACAGTACCAATTAAATTAATGACTGCAGCACTTGTTGCAACATCTGTCTCACCATTGTTTGTTAAATCAACCTCTATATCTATAGCTTCTCCTTGAAAATTACCGCCCAATGGTGGAGCATCTTCAACAAAAGCAATACTTAAACCATCATTACCACCAACAAAGGGACCAGTTCCAATTTCTGTATCACCACTTCCACTTCTTTGACAACCTTGTTGACCGCTAAGTAAACCCACAACTCCTATAAGTAACATTACGAGAATAAACTTTCTCATTTTCCAACCTCCTTTTTAATCTGAAAACACATCTTTTTTAAGTGTGAAACTCTTTTTTATAGTACTAATATAGCCGTAATTCATTTTAATATATAAAGGTAACGAATAATGATTATCATTGGGAACTGAAGGACTATCACAAATAATCCTGCCCAAACCATTTCTAACTACTAAATTTCCAGAATTTCCTTCCTCATCTTTATTATTAAATTTACATTTAAAATTAGGTGCTGTTTCTCCAACCCACCCAATCTCAAAGCCAACATTAGCATCATTTTTTTCTCTATCAGAAGGTAAACAATTAGTAACCAATTCTCCTCTATTAATTACATTTCCTCCCCCAACATCTCTAACTTCAATAACATACCTAATCTTATTTTCGTCATTAGTTTCCTTAACAATACTATCTATAACAGAAGTAACAGCAATAGGACCTCCTTGCCCCCCAGAAATAGCATTTTTACCAACGTTACNTTCTCCACTAATAATCCCAGCACTTCCAGGTCTTGGCCTTACACAAACCTCAGGATTAGCTTCCACACGACCTTCATAACAAACTTGCACATTTAAATTCTGATTTGTATCCCTTCTTACAGACGTTTGTTTAGCATTTATATTATCCCAATCAACAAGTTCCATATCTCCAAAATCAGGAAAGTTCAACTTCCCCCTAATATCTTCAAAAGTTCTTGTATTTCCTTCATCAACAACAAACCTCGTAGACAAAGCCCCCAATCTAGCAACACCTCTCGTAACATCTAAAGCACCCCTATTATGAACTTCAACAGAAACTTGAAAATTAGTATCTTGATACACATCTCCAGGAGGACTCCCTTCAATAAAACTCAATACTAATCCTTCGTTACCTTCAAATGGATCACTAACATCATCACTTCCGCTACTTCCGCTACTAAAAATACTTCCAGAATTTGAACATCCTCCAACTAAAAACAAGATCAAAATTACAAAAAAAACCTTATATGATAACATATGTCTAAAATACACAATAAAATATATAAAAAACTTTCTAATTGTTACTTATACTAATTTTATCAGAAATTGTATATTCATAAAGAAGTCTCCCCGTAGCTTCCGATAAAACATTCAACTCAACATCATTTCCTTCAACATCTTCTCCTAAATAAGAAGCAATTTTAACCCTACATAAAAATATATCCGTTAACCCATCATCACTATTTAATTGATTTTCAATAAACTTAAAGTAATCCAAATCTTTCCTTAACTCATAAATTGTACCAATTTCTTTAATCTGTTTATTTTCATCAACATAAGTTTCAAAACCAATTTGATCAAAATATTCACAATCTCCTTCCACATAGTTTCCCTCATTAGTTACTCGTGCACTTTCTGTGATTTCCAACCCTTCTGGCAAAGTAAAATTATAGCTACTAATGGTGACATTATTTTTTACATTATTATTTTTAAACTGTACACCAAAAGTAGCATCTCTATTGGTAAAAAGAGGTTGCCTAATAAATCTCATAAAAGCTTTTACATCTGTATCGAACAGTACACTAGATTTTACTCCAGAAGAATATCTTCCATATTCTTTCTCATAATTATCAGTATCAAAGATGGATTCAGGATCGATAGCATATTGGTCAAGAAATTTTTCAGCATTACCAAAAACAAAAACAGGTAAAAAAGAAAGAGATTCAACATCAAATTTAAGATTAAATATTATATCTCCAGAAAAAAATGCTTTTTTATCGTCATAGATTACGGCTCCTTGTTCTTGACTAAAAGAACAGAGAATATTCTCATAAGTTTCTCTTTTCTCATCTCCCTGAGGAGTTCTTAAAACCAAAGCACCATTTTCATAACCTCTAACAAATCCTTTTTCAGAATCTTTCTCACCTTGCAACAAACAACTTAATTCGGCTTTAATCTCAGTAATCCCTTCTGGAAATTTACCAACAACAATATTTGTACTAGCGCCAAATTCACTTCCAAAAGTCTGTTCCTCCTCTCCAAATTCAACTTCAACTAAATTATCTGCCCCTTTGGCCTCCAAATTAGAAAACCAAATTCCGCTTCTCTCCCTATTTTCAGTTGTTCCTTCCCAATCAAAAGTTCTTTTCCCACTAAGCAGGTCTCCAGTTTCTTGCAATTGACTACCCAAATAACCCCCAATTTCCTTCAAAGGTTCAAAAACATTTTTCAAAGGTTTAACAATTTTCTCATCACAAAATCCAGATTTAGAACATTCAGAAAAAGCCGGCTTTAATGCTAATCCAAAAAAAATTACAAAACCTACAACTAAAATCAAACCCCAATTAGCTTTTTTAGCAGGTTGTCCAGAAGCTTGCGGAAATGGTTGTCCACCTTGTCCAACATTAGCAACTTTATTCTGAGCCCATTCACCAGCACCTTTTCTAACACCTTTTTTCAATTGTTTCTTAAACTTCTTTCCAAAGAGCTTCCCGGTTTTAGCCATTTTCTTAATCCAACTCTACTCTCATCTCAACAATTTCAAAACTATTTCTTGGTCTTAATCTCATTAAATTACTTCCACTTTCCAAGAAGTCAGAAATATCCAAAACATAAGTATCATCCAAAGTATTAACTTCAAATTTTTCCTCATTAATATAGAAATCAAAGGTTTTTCTTTCATCACTCAAAGCGAAATCTAAAACAACAAATGTATTTCTCAATCCTCTTCTAACATCTTTATAATTTTCACTATCTATATCAAATGCAAACTCACTAGCTCTTTCTCCCCTCAATAAACTCTGCCATTCAACTTCTTCAATAACATAATCCCCTTCACTTTCAAACACGATCTCATTAGCCCCATCTGTAACAAAACTCCTATCAACTTCAATTTCAACCCTTTTTAAATTACAAAAAGGAACATCAGAATAAACATTTCCACCATTAACTTTAACATTTAATAAATCATTTTCATCTTGGCTACAAAAAACAGAAAAACTCAAAATAGAAGTTTCCAAATCCTTTAATTCGCTAGCAGGTATTGAAATAACCCTTTTACTAACTCTATTCTTAATTTCAACTTGTTTTCTCAACCTAACGTCCTTTAAATCATGCATATTAGTTTTAAAAATTAATGCACCAGGACTAGCAGATTTTAATTCAACAGTATTTATCCCTTGCAATAACCCTAAAGGTAATTGAATAATCTCTTGAGTGTTAGTTCCAACATCGCCATTAAAAATTTCCCTACCATTTAAAGCAACAACAAAATTTCCTTCAGTTTCCCCAAACACAATAAAAAGCTCAGATTTCAAAACATCCTGAGGATTATCTAATTGAAAAATAANTTCTTGAGAATTCTCACTAACGCTCCCTCTACTAATGGCTAAATCATTTGCCAAAGTAATGATTTCATTCTCAACATCAGAAAATAAATTAACTCCAGCAATGGTGTGTATTATTCCTCTACTTTGTCTCAAAGGACTAACTTCTCCAATATCCTTAGAAAACAAAGTATCCAAATCCTCAGTTAAAAAACTAGGCCTACCTTGCTCATCTCTGTTCAATAAATCATCTCTAGCTTCCTGCGGCAATAATAAAATGTAAACTAACATAAACAAAGCAATCAAAGAAATTAAAGTTGCTATATTACCAGCCTGACCTCTTTTCATATCCCAAATTTATCTTCTAAAATATATAAATGTTACGAAATAATTATTAACCAAAACAACTCTTAAAAAAAGATGGTATATGTCTGTATAGAATTAATTATTAGAGCTGTTCTAGAATTTGGTAAATATTTCTTCGAACATTGGTTAGTAGTTCTAGTATTTCTATTTATAATCTCAAAAATAACAGGCGGCTTAAAAGAAAAAGGACCATTAGCGATAGGCATATTAGCATCGGCATTAAACATCGGGGCAGATTTACTCTTATTAGGAACTGGAGGGTTATCAGTCATACTTTCGGTAATTGTGGGTTTAGCAATAGGGGTGTTATGGTCTGGAATGATTTCGTTCTCGGCTGCTCCAGGAATATTAAGGTTAATCAACGCTCCTTTGATGTTCATAGCAGGGTTTACATGGGGTGTAGCAGAAGCTCCAATCCCTTTAGGAGTAACGATAGGGGGTTTATTGAATTGGAGATTTACTAATTACTTAGTCTCCTTTCTACCATCATTATTGATTGTGGCATTCCTATGGTTTGCAGGAGCCACAACTTGTTCAGTAATAAATTCAGGAATTCAATTTATTTCTTAACCTTGTTGCTGTTGTTGTGGCTGAACTGGAGCTAGTATAACATTAACGGGTTGTCCATCTTGTCCAATTACATTCATACTAAAAAATCCAGTAGCTTGAATAGATCTCAACATATTTTGTTGTTGCAATAAAGCACCTTGTTGTATACCATTGTTAAAAATATCTTCTTTCTGCCCATTGTAAGCATTAACAACTACAAAACCTATAAGAACAACAACTACAAAACTCAAAGCCAATATAACTTTGCTTTTATGATCACTCATTTTAACCCCCTTGGTTTTTCAAT
Source organism: Nanobdellota archaeon (assembly GCA_002687825.1). GTDB lineage: Archaea > Nanobdellota > Nanobdellia > SCGC-AAA011-G17 > ARS1403 > ARS1403. Next base: position 206 of record NZBI01000006.1, on the reverse strand, counting down.
AATTTTTTAAATAATTCAATATTTATAATTATTATGGTTATAGATTTTATATTACTTTCTATCGGTATTTTAGGATTAATCATCGCAACGTATTCTGATTTAAAAACAACAGAGATTCCAGACTGGATAAGTTTCTCATTAATAATCTCAGGGTTGTCTTTAAGGTTCCTATATTCGATAACAAATAACGATTTTTCCTACACTTC